>JALXAF010000196.1 GCA_026992375.1 Anaerolineae bacterium | reverse complement strand
CTTTCGGGCCCAGCTTCTTCAATCCCTGCTGGATCACCTGTTGCGGATCATGAAATTGCTGGAAGAAGCCCAGGCGTTTCACTTCATCATCGCTGAGGCTGGGGACGTAAAAATAGAGATCATGGGCGCGGATGAGCTGCATGGAGTAGTAGGTGAGAAATCGCTCCTCCACATTCTGGCCCGGACGCACTTTGTCCAAAAACCACAGCACTCGCGAGGGCCCCAGCAGTCGCAGGATGTTCTTGGTCAGCCACAGCGGCGTCGCCTTTTCGGGTAGAGGAATGTCATCCAGGCCCCGTTCGGCCCGCAAAAAGCCCATGACCACGCCGCCCGGCTTTAGCGCTGGCAGCGAATTGCCCACGCCTTTCATGCTCTGCTTGAGATTGATGTCCATGGGATGGGAATTGACGATGACGCCATCCACCTGCTGCGGCAGGCTCAGGCCCGAGATGCGGCGGTTGAAGGCTACGCCCGCGCGATGCGCGGCGACGGGATCGCCCGCAAACGCGGCGATGATGCGCGCTCCGGGGCTGAGAACCACGTTCAGGGCGAAGATGGGCGCGGCGATCAAGCCCTGCACCTCCTCCAGGTCCAGGCGGAAGTCATTTTCCTCAGGTGCCATCCCCACCCGATTGAATTGGTAAGGCGGCTCAGCGATGACGTGATGATGCTGGCCGATGGTTTCGGCCGCGGCCACACCCGGCAGGATGTTCTTCATGCCGCCGCCAAAACCCGCCCACAGATGCGGCTCGATCAAGCCCAGAGTGAGAATGAGATCGGCCTCAGCCAACGCTTTGTTCAAACGCACCCGCGTGCCGCGACGAGTGACGCCGAAATCCGTCATCTGATTTTCATCAAAAGCGTCATGATTGCGCCATTGCAGCCCGGCCAGGTTCTCCGCCCCCACTTTTTCCGCCATCTCAGCCTCGGTCATGGGCGTGTGGATGCCCAAAGCTGCCAACAAGGTGATGTTGCGACGTTCTACGCCCGCCCGCTCCAGCTCGGCCAGCGCCAGGTGAAGAAAGCGGGCGACGGGCGTGGGCCGGGTGTTGTCATCGATGATGACGAGGATGCGCTTGCCCGCCAGATCCCGCTCGCGCAGCGGGCGAGCGCCGACCGGCGCGGCCAGGGCCTCGGCCACCAGGGTCAGCTCATCTTTGTGCGCCTCGGGCGGCAACGGCGGGCGCTGCGGCTGGAACACAGTCCAACCATCGGGCAATGTCAGGGCGAGCTCCTTTTCGCCCCAGGGAAGCGAAACGTCCATGCGGCTATACTCCTGCAGCACGAAAGGCAGCGCTGACGATGGCCTGAGCTTCGCTCAGAATGCGTTCCAGATGCTCCTCGCCCAGGAAGCTTTCGGCGTAGATTTTGTAGATATCCTCGGTGCCCGAGGGCCGGGCCGCAAACCAGCCATTTTCGCCCACCACCTTCAGGCCGCCGATGGGCGCGTCGTTGCCCGGCGCTCGGGTCAATTTGGCCAGGATGGGGTCGCCCGCCAGCTCTCGGGCCGTCACCATCTCGGGCGAGAGCTTCTTCAGCGCGGCCTTCTGCGCAGGCGTGGCCTGCGCGTCGATGCGGCGATAGACGGGATTGCCGAAGCGCTTTGTCAGCTCGCGATAATGCTCGCCCGGATCGCGGCCGGTGCGGGCCAGAATCTCCGCGGCCAGCAGATCCATGATGAAGCCATCCTTGTCGGTGGTCCACACCGAGCCGTCCCGCCGCAGGAAGGACGCACCCGCGCTCTCCTCCCCGCCGAAGCCGTAAACCCCGCTCAGCAGGCCATCCACGAACCACTTGAAGCCCACCGGCACCTCGGCCAGCCGCCGTCCCAGAGCTGCGGCCACCCGGTCGATCATCGAACTGGAGACCAGGGTCTTGCCCACGGCCGCGTCTGCGGGCCATTCGGGCCGATTTTGGAAGAGATAGTTGACGGCCACGGCCAGGTAATGATTGGGATTCATCAGGCCAACGCTGCGGGTGACGATGCCGTGGCGGTCGTAGTCGGGATCGTTGCCAAAAGCCACATCGAACTGATCTTTGAGGTCGATGAGCCGAGCCATGGCGTAGGGCGAGGAGCAATCCATGCGGATTTTACCGTCCTTGTCCACCGTCATAAACCCGAAGGTGGGATCGACATAGGGATTGACCACCTCGATGTTCAGGCCGTAGCGCTCGGCGATGGGCCGCCAATAGGCCACGCCCGAGCCGCCCATGGGATCCACGCCGATCTTCAATCCCGCGGCCGCGATGGCTTCCATATCCACCGCGTTCGCCAGATCGGCCACATAGGGCGAGATGTAGTCGTAGGCGACCGTTGTCTCCGCGGCCATGGCCCGCTCGAAGGGGATGCGCTTCACCGCCTTCAGCCCATTCTGCAAGATCTCGTTGGCCCGGTTCTGGATGGCGGCGGTGATGTCGGTGTCGGCAGGCCCACCCGTGGGCGGATTGTACTTGAAGCCGCCATCATCGGGCGGATTGTGGGAGGGGGTGATGACGACGCCATCGGCCCGAACGCCCGCGTGATCCCGATTCCAGGTGAGGATGGCGTGGGAGATGACGGGCGTGGGCGTGTAGCCGCGGCCCGCCTGCACCATCAATCGCACGCCATTGGCGGCCAGCACCTCCACAGCGGTGATGAACGCGGGCTCGGAGAGGGCGTGGGTGTCCATGCCCAAAAACAGTGGGCCGCCGACGCCCCGCCCGCGGCGATACTCGGCGATGGCCTGACTGATGGCCAGGATGTGATCCTCATTGAAGCTCTTTTTGAGCGATGAACCGCGGTGTCCCGACGTGCCAAAAGAAACCTGCTGCGCGGGCTCGTTTGGATCGGGATGCAAGGCGTAATATCCGGCGATGAGCCGGGGGATGTTGGGTGACAGTTCTTTGGGGGCGGGCTTGCCAGCCAGGGGATGCAGAGCCATGGTCGGGCCTCCGGGAAAATAGGATGAAAAGACTGCGAGCGTCATCCTCCCAATTATGACATATTTCATCCGACACGCCGAAATGCGCCCGGGAGGATTGGCGAATCGAAGGGCGCTTTGCTGGATTCCTCGGTCGCTTCGCTCCCTCGGAATGACGTAATCAGAGGAATTTGCAAAAAAACTGCCCGGGCCGCAGCGCCGGGGTGTCAGAAAATTCCTGATGTGCTAAAATAAACGCCCCCAAACATCCCCGCTCCACTCATCCTCTCATTCCCGCTCCCATGAAAGTCAAACTCTACGCCTCTCTACGCCCGCTCGTTGGCGGACAAACCAGCGTCGAACTCGAAACCGGCCCCGGCGACACAATCCAGGATATGCTGGACGAACTGATGAAGAAGTGGCCCGCGCTGCGTGATGAGCTACTGGAAAACGGCGACATCTCATCCCGCATCCACGTCTTTCTGAATGGCCGCGAGGTGCGCTACATGGACGGCCTGGATATGGTCATTCCCGAAAACGCTGACCTGCGCATCTTCCCCCCAGTGGGCGGCGGCGCGTGATCCCCTGGCGGATCGATTACGATGAGAATGGCTCACCCTGGGTGCACATCGAATTGCGCAGCACGCCCCTGTGGCTGGCCGAAAGCTATCTGATCAAAGCGGGCGGCCAGGTTATCGAGCCGGAGCGCCTGGTGCGGAGCGAGGGCTGGGAGGCCCGATTGACGCCCGGCGACCCCGTGCTCTTAGGCTCATTACGCATCGGGCGACATTACCTGGATATCTCGGGCGAGAATGAGGCGGCGCTGGAGACGCTGATGAGCCAGTTGGGCTGGATGCTGATACGCGGGGGCGGATGAAAGCGAAAAAGGCGCTGCCTGGGCAAAAGCAGCGCCTTTTGGGGGAATCAATGGGGGTGTCGTAGACTAGAGGATGCCGAGCTCCTTCAGCTTGGATTCGGGCACAACGCCGTTCTCCCAGCCGCGAGCATTGTAGTATTCTTCCAGCATCAGGTCAAGTTCGCAAACATGGCCCTCGGAACCGGGCACGGTGCTGGGCTCATTGAGGAAGCGCGGGGGCAGGGTGTCGCTGCCTTCACCCAGGCCCGCCAGGTTGTTGTAATAGCGCTCCAGATTGTAGACGCGCTCGCCAGCCTGCAGCAGCTCTTCGGCAGTCAGATTGGCTCCGGTGAAGGTGTTGTACTGGGCCAGATACTCGTCCACGCCCTCGGCGAAGGCGCTGAACTTGCAGATATCGAAGCTGTCGGAGATGGCGTGGATATCCTGGAAGACCTTGACCAGCTCGCCCTTGCCTTTCCACTCCAGCGGATCCACCTTGAGAGAGCCGAAAGGCATGACGCCCAGCTCGGCCGCGGGCGTGTAGGCCCGCAGATGGCAGGCGCCCCGGTTGCTGGTGGCGTAGGCGATGCCCATGCCCTTGAGGCCACGCGGATCGTAGGCGGGAATAGCCATGCCCTTGACGCTCATGGCCAGATCGGGGTGGCCGAGCTTCTCGGCCGCGGCCGCAGTGCCCATGCCCAGAATCTTGCCCCGTTCGGTGCGGGCGTAGGCGATGTCCTCGATGGTTTGGATCATGCCGTCGGCGTCGCCCCAGGCCAGACCGTCATCCACGGCGCCGCCTTTCTCGGTCACTTCCATGTACATGGCCATGGTGTTGCCCAGCTCGATGGTGTCCATGCCGAACTTGTTGGCCATGTCGATCATATAGGAGGCAGCCTCTTTGCTGGAATTGCCGCACATGGCTCCCAGGGCCCAAATGGATTCATATTCAACGCTTTCCATGTGGACCTTGAATTTGCCGCTGGGAACCTCGACTTCGATCTTGCAGGCCACCGGGCAGGCGTGACAGGTGGGGTCTCCGACCAGAATCTCTTCTCTCACACGCTCGCCCGAGATGAGCTCATACAGCTCCTCGCCATCATCGGTGATGAAAGAGGCTTTCTTGCCATTCCATGCTGGCAAAGCGCCAATGCTTCCGGTGATGTTCATCAGCACGTTGGTGCCGTAGACGCTGAGGCCGCCCTTGCGAGGCGCAGTGATGTTGGCCTCGGCCATGATGGCGGAAAGGGCTTTCTTGTCCGCCTCTTTGAAGGCTTCGCGATCCGCGGGCTTGGGCTGATTCTTCTTGTCGCCCACAAAAACGATGGCCTTTAGATTCTTGCTTGCGCCCACCGTGCCTGTGCCCGTGCGACCACAGGCCCGATCGTCCTTGTTGAGCCATCCCGCGAAGCGAACGCCATTCTCCGCGGCCGGGCCTACAGCGATCACGTCCACATATTTGCCCGGGTGCTTCTCCATCAGCGTCTTCTGCGTCTCGTGGGTAGTCTTACCCCACAAATCGCTGGCGTCCTCGATGCTGACATTGCCATCCTGGCACAGCAGATAAACCGGGCTTTCGGCCTTGCCCTTGATGAGCAGGGCGTCGAAGCCGGACCACTTCATGTAGGCCGCGGCCCAACCGCCCATGTGGCTATCGGCGATGGTTCCGGTAAGGGGGCTACGGGTGACAGCTGCCAGACGACCGCTCATCTTCACCTCAGTGCCAGTGAGGGGCCCGGTCATGATGGCCAGCAGATTCTCGGGCGAAAGGGGATCGACGACGCCATTGTCGAAGACGTATTTCACGCCCAAGCCGCGACCACCCAGATATTTGCGGGCCAGTTCGTCATCAACACCCTCATAAGCGATGCTCCCGGTAGTCAGGTCAATCCTTGCGACCCGATTGTGAAAACCAGCTAAAGTCGTGTTCATCAAAAGCCTCCTTTGGCAAAAGTGGTCTTCCGTCATGGAAGATGGGGAAGGTTGGAATAGATTGTTGTTAGTCTGGAAAAGAAAAACGCCATGTCATTTCGACATAGCGTTTTACTCACCTTAAGTCGCCATCGCGAGGCGGATAGCGGAGCTGTTTTTTCGAAACAAGCAATAAATGCAGTAATCCATCTGCAAATGAAACCTCAATGCCAGAGACGCTTGCGCTCTATCCATACGTGGCCAAATACATTGTATAGCAAGACGAAACTGATTGTCAAACGCTCGCGCAAGCGCGACAGCAATTTCAAAGACAAGCTCCCCGGCCTCCCCCTGCTTCGGCTGCCGCCTTGCAGGAAGAGAAACTCCTCGCTTTGCCAATATGCGCAGCAGATGGGCGGCTCCTCCCCCGCCAATCGCTGCGCTCGTGTTCGGGGGAGGAGCGGGTGGAGACGAAGCTCTGGCGGCCTGGTCGGAAATCGGAAAAGGGGACTAATTTCTGGACGAGTGCTTAGTGCCTTATCAGTGGAATCCTGGCCCACTGGGCAAGCAAATGTCTCACGCAAAGACGCAGAGCCGCAAAGGGAAAAAAGAGGCAAAGAAAAACTTAGCGCCTTGGCGACTTTGCGTGAGATCAGCTTTTTTGGGTTCCGGCTTGTCCGGGTTAGGAGTTGCCTCTTCTAACAAAAAATCATTTCGCCATGGGGAACACGGAGAAAGCTTGTGCACCCCAGACGCAAAAGGACGCCGGGGTTACTGCATCCCGGCGTCCTTTTTGGTTGCTGAAGGGGTGAAAGTCAGGCGAGGGATTCGGCTGGCGGCGCCGATTCCGGCTTAGCTAGCGCCTGCTCCACGTGGGCGAAAATGTCAGCCGGATAGGTGTGCGCCACCCAATCCAGCGCCAACACCAGGAACGCCACCACCGAAGCGCCCCAAAACGCACCTTCCAGATAATTGCCAATGAGATTGTAGCCCAGAAGATCGAACTTGGTGAGGATGGTGAAGAGGGCCACAACCGAATAACTGGCGTAGAAGGTGTAGCGGTACTTGTCCAGATCGTTGAGCCAGACGGTGAGCAATGAGGAAAGCGCCAGGGAATTGAGCCATTCAAGGGGATGGTGGATTTTGCTGCGGACGTCCGCTTCGTCGATGGCGCCATCGGCCAGGAAAAGCTCGGTCGTCTGGATGAACTGCCCATAGCCGAAGAGCAATCTGTTGGCCAATAACCAGAAGATCAGGAATCCGGCCAGAAAAGCCCAGTCTTCGGGGAAGATGGGCGAGAGCAAAGCCGGCCCCGCCAACTGCACGAATACGAATGCCAGTAAGAGAATGAGCATCAGGCTCCAGATGAGCCGCTCAATGTTGAGTTTCATAAGATGTCCTCCTGAGATGTGGGATCATTGAGCCGGTGTGGGCGTCGCGTCAGATGCCTGGGACGTTTCTCCCTGGGTATAGGGATGGATGACCGAATAAACATCTGGAGAGAGTGGATGCGTATAGAAAACGCTGACGGTAACCAAATCGCCCACAGCCAATTTCTCAGTCTCCTCCTTGAGGTTGACCAACACCGTCACCATTTTGAAGGGTGGAATGGTGAGATCAATGGGGATGTTGGAGACAACGTAGGCCGCCTCCTCAGTCTCGGAACCGGGTGTGAAAGCAATGGTGTAGTTCAACAGGTTGAGCGGCAACGGCCCAGGATTCATCATGGACAGGGCAAGCTGATTTTGCTCCTTGTCATAGACCGCATCCAGCACGACAGGAGAAGCGGGAATCTGTTCCACGCTGCGCAAGATGCGGTTGGACGTGAGATATCCTCCTGCGCCAAAGCCGATGAACAGGCCAAGGAGTGCAATGATGAGAATGATCCAGGTGCGTTT
Source organism: Anaerolineae bacterium (assembly GCA_026992375.1). Classification (GTDB taxonomy): domain Bacteria; phylum Chloroflexota; class Anaerolineae; order J102; family J102; genus M2005. Next base: position 14,389 of record JALXAF010000196.1, on the reverse strand, counting down.
TTGTGACATGATTTTACCTCGCGTTGAGAATGGTTTGGGAAGTTTTGCTTATTAGTCTGACATCTATACGCAAGAAAACCATTACAATTCCATAAGAGTTTGATTAGATGTCGGGCGTCATCCAGAACTTTGGTCGGAAGATAGATTCCGCTTGCCTTTTGCACGCTCACAGATTGACAAATTTCCCCATTATCCCCAAAATAACGTAACCGCATAGGCAGCGGCGATAAAACGCCCGTCAGACGTCATACGTCAAACGTAAAAAAGAGCTTTTTCGCCACGTTTTGTCGTTTGACGCTTTATGTTTGACGTCGCTGGCAAAAGGCTTGATACGGAAGTATCAGGCTATCTGGAATTTTGTATCGGATTGCCTGATATCGCGAGATTCTTTTTGCAAAATCGCAACTGCTGACGCGGCCTTCACGGATACGAAAGAACACGGATAAATTCTTTTTGAATGGCTTCGCGCCTTCGTGTCTTCATGCCAAAAGAGGTCGATTGTGGCCAACCACCTTGGCAGTTACCCACGAAGGGTGAACAATAATCGCTTTGAATGAGAATGAAGTATCCTCAAAATCATTTCAACGGAAGCTCCATCATGAATTCATTCAGTCCTCGATCCTTCACTCTCTTCATAGCGACTCTGGCGCTGCCGATGTTAGTCATATTCTGGCCTGGACGGGGAGAATCATCTCAGGCCTTGCCTCTAGCCATCAAGATCATCTACGATGATGTGCTGGGGGCTGGATGGGAAGACTGGTCATGGGATGCTACCGTGGATTTCGCCAATAGCTCACCCATCCAAAATGGATTCAACTCCATGGCCGTCACCTACGATGCAGCCTGGGCGGGGCTTTATCTGCACAGCAATGCGGATATAAATCCATCCGACTACACCACCCTCAAGTTCTGGCTTTACGGCAGCCCCTCGGGCGCGAACGATATCAAAGTGCAGCTTTATGATGAAAATGAAAACGAAGCAGGCGATGCCATGAACATCACCTCCACGCCCGGAGCCTGGACTCTATTCGAAATCCCCCTGGCCGACTTCAACTTCCCTGGGGGCAGCCAGATCAGCGGCATCGTCTGGCAGGAGCGCTCGGGCGCAATGCAGCCCACCTTCTACATGGACGACATCATCCTCAGCAATGAGAACGACGCTCCAACGCTCACCCCCACCGCTACGACTACAGCCACGCCGGGCCCGCCCCCGCAACACCCTTTTCCCCAACATGTCGAATACTCGCACGGCAGCATCAAGCCCAACCATCGCAGCCAGAGCCAGCTGGATGATGATGTGCGGGCCTTTTACGACTACTGGAAATCCCGCTATCTCATGGACGCGGGAACCAACGATCGGGGAGAGCAGATGTATCGCGTCTCCTACGGCGACACCAACCCCGATCGCACCGTATCCGAAGGTCAGGGCTATGGTATGCTTCTCACAGCTATTATGGCAGGCTACGACGCCCAGGCCCAGGTCTATTTCGACGGTCTGTGGCGTTACGCCCGCGCTCATCCCAGTGATGTCGATTCTCGATTGATGGGCTGGCAAATTCCACCAGATCCAGAAACCGGCAATGACAGCGCCTTTGATGGTGACGCCGACATGGCGTATGGCCTGCTTCTGGCCCATGCCCAGTGGGGCGATAGCGGAGACATCGACTACATGGCCGAAGCCTCGACTCTGCTCACCGCCATCAAAGAATCCACCATCGGGCCCGCCAGCCATCTGACCAAACTAGGCGACTGGGTTGTCGATGACGATGGAGATGGTTATAACCAGTGGACCCCGCGCAGCTCTGATTTCATGCTCGGACATTTTCGCACCTGGGGCAGGGCTGCTGACGATGCCGCATTCTGGAATCAAGTTATCGCCGCGGTGCAGAGCGATATCGACGGGATTCAGGCCAATTACAGCCCGAACACAGGCCTGCCGCCCGACTTTATCGTACGCGAATCCGCCACCAACCACGCTCCCAAGCCTGCACCGCCCAATTTCCTGGAAGGCCCGCACGATGGCGATTATGATTACAATGCTGGCCGGGATCCGTGGCGCATCGGCACGGACGCACTGCTAAACAACGACGCCAAATCCTTCGCCCAGGCGCAGAAGATGGCCAACTGGATCGTGCAGAGCTCGGGTGGCAATCCCGCCAATATCAAGGCGGGCTATACCCTGGATGGCACTCCCACCGGCGATTACTTCACCAGCTTTTTCACAGCGCCCTTTGGGGTGGCGGCGATGACCACGCCCGACAATCAGGCCTACCTCAACAATCTTTACGATCTGATCTACCAGCGCCATGAGGATTACTACGAAGATTCGGTGAACCTGCTTTCCATGCTGGTGATGACGGGGAATTTCTGGGATCCTTTCGACGCCCTCGCGGTTGCACCCGATGACGTAGCCATTGCTCTAACGGGAACAACGTCGCTCCTGACCTGGACGCACAAGACAGGCGATCTTTCCTATCAGATACGGCGCAGCGACGCGCCCTACTTTGCTCCCGACGCGATCGGAACGCTACTGACGGCAGTTGACGCTCCGGGCGTAAAAACCATGAGCTACGAAGACGCCACGCTGTCCACAGACGCCACCGCCTACTATTTGATCCGCGGGGTCAATCGTCCGGGTGAAGTTTCGGACGCATCGAATCGGGTGGGCGTCTTTCGATTTTCCCTTACTCCTGGCAGCCCTTGAGCCCTCGATCGTTCGTAAAGTTCGTGGAACCGCTCTCCCATCGTCTTTGCGATCCTTCGGCTGCACTTCGGGAACAGGCGCCATGAGCGGCGGTTCGTCGATATGAACAAAAATCTCACGCAAAGCCGCAAAAACCGCCAAGAATTCTTTGCATCTTTTTCCCTTTGCGCCTTGGCGTCTCTTCAGAGAGGTCTTTCATTTCGTTCAGGACAGGCTCAGGACACGCTTTGCGTGAGATCTATTTTCAATGCAGGCGAGAATGCGCAGCAGGTCGATTGAACCATGATGTCCCGCTTTTCCCTTCGCCGCGATTTAGGTTTGCAATTGTTGGCCCTCTACATCCTCTTCATTGGGCCGGTGCTGGTGGGCGCGCTCATCTTCGATATCGCCTCGCGGCGAAATCTGGAACGAGACATCCAGGCCCAGGATCTCTCTTTGGCCCGAGCTATGGCTCTGGAGACCAACGCTCTCCTCACCAACGCTGCGGACACGGTCTCGAACCTGGCCGCTCGGCCCGAAGTCATCGCGGCCGACCAGGCAGGCATGCGCGCCTTGTTCAGTCACATCATGCTGGGGCGCAACGACATCAACCTCATCTACCGTCTGGGGGCTGATGGCGTCATGCTTTACCATTATCCCGAAGGCCCCTCCAGCACGGTGGGCGTGGATTTCTCCTTCCGCAAATACTTTCAGCGCGCTCACCGCGAGCATGGCCCCTTTTTCTCCGCTGGACGCATTTCGCCCACCACGGGCAAACCTGTGGCTACCGCAGTCATGCCGCTGTGGCGTGAAGATGGGCGTTTTATGGGAGTGGTGGCCACCAATCTGGCTCTGGCCGAACTCAGCGACACCCTGGCCATGATCATTGGCGATCAGCAACAAGCGCAAATCATCAGCATCGTCGACGCCCGGGGACAAGTCATCGCCTATCCTGGCCTGCTGGACGCGCTGGCGGGCGCCGAAACGTTGCTGACAGTGCAACAACGGGAGGATGTAGGGCTGCCCAGCAACCTTCTGCCCGATTGGGGCGAATGGCATGACGGCGTGGTGGACGCCGTGCTCGGCAACCAGACAGGCGCCACTATCTCCACCGCCCCGGACGGCAGCCAATGGCTGCGCTCCTACGTGCCCATTCCGGTGGCGCATTGGGGCGTCATCGTTCAGCGCCCCACCAACGTAGCCTTCGCCACCATCCAACGCTTTCATCGCCTGTTGATGATGTCCATCGTGCTTTACATCATCGGCGGCGCCCTCTTTTGGATCGTTCTTTCGCGCCGGGTCATCCACCCCATTGGTCGCCTAACGGAATTCAGTCGGCGCGTGGGCGCACATTCTCCAGCCACGGCTCGAGCCCAGGTGGACCTGTCATCCCAGGCCCGCCGACAGGATCAGATGGGCGATCTCGCCCGCTCGCTCATCGTCATGGCTGGAGATATCGAACGACGATTTGGCGAGCTTTCCACCCTACTGGAGATCAGCCGCAAGGTGGTCAGCTCGCTGGATGTGCAGGAAGTGTTCGACAGCATCCTGGATGAAGTGCAGCGCCTATTGGATGCAGATCGCAGCGCCATCGTCGTGCTGGATGAACGCCTGGGCGTATTTCGCATCCGGGCCAGCCGCGGTCTTTCAGAAACCTATGTGCAAGAACTGCGCATCGAGCCCAGTCATCCCAATTCGGTGGCCATGCGAGCCTTGCGCACAGGAGCGCCCGCCAAGGTGGTGGACACCGAGGCCGAACCCAACTACACGCCATTCCAGGAACGGGCCCGTCGTGAGGGCTACCGCTCGCTGCTGGCCGCGCCTCTGCTTACACAACATGCGCCCCCCGCGGTGTTGCTGCTCTATTTCGATTCGCCCCACGCCTGCTCCGACACCGAACTGGAGCTGGTCTCCAGCTTCGCCAATCATGCCGCCATGGCCATGGAAAACGCGGTGCTCTTCGCCCGCTCCGACGCTCAGCTTCAGGAACAAACCCGCCGGCTGGAGGCCATCATCGAGAGTTTGAACGATGGATTGATCTTGGAAAGTTTGTCCGGCGAAGTGCTTTATTGCAATCATCGGGCCTCGGAGCTGTTGGGCGTGCGGCGAGCCGTGGCATGTCGACGGCGTTCCAGCGAGCTGGTGCGAAGCCTGTTGCGCACCGCAGAATCGCCCGAAAAGACGCAAGACGCTCTGGAAGAAGCCATTCGTCAGGGCGGAGGGCGTTTTGTGGATGTCACCCGCACCGGCCACGATGGTCGCCCGCAAGACTTGCGCATTCAGGTGTTCGAAGTGACCGACGCCCGGGGTGAACTCATCGGCCGGGGACAGATTTGGCAAGACATCACCCACGACAAGGATCTGAATCGCATGAAATCCGCACTTCTCTCCACTGTCTCCCACGAACTGCGCACGCCCCTGGCTGCAATTAAAGGCTACGCCTCGACCCTGCTAGCGCAGGATGTGGTGTGGGATGCAGAAACGCAGCGGGAGTTCATCCAGACCATCAGCGACGAGGCGGATCGACTGGCGGCGCTGGTCAACAGCCTGCTGGATCTTTCTCGACTGGAGGGGGGAGCCCTGAAGTTGCAGCGCGAATCCAACGATATGGTCGCGTTGATTCAGGAGGTAGCCATGCGCGAAGGCCGTCGTCTGGGCGTAACAGTGCAGGTGCAGGCGGAAAGTGATCTACCCCTGGTGGAAATCGACGCATTGCGTATGGAGACGGTGCTACGCAATCTCATCGACAATGCCGCAAAATACTCTCCGCCAGGCCCGCCCGTCGAGATCGCCATCGGACAGCGCGAGGGCTTTCTGCGAGTTTCGGTGCGAGATTACGGCCCGGGCGTGCCTGATGATCAGAAAACCCGCATCTTCCTGCGCTTCTACCGGGGCGAGGTGGATCGAGGCCAGCGCATCGGCGGCGCGGGACTGGGGCTAGCCATCTGCAAAGGGTTTGTCGAGGCCCACGGCGGCCGCATCTGGGTGGAAGATGCGCATCCGGGTGCGCGATTCTGCTTCCTGATCCCCACCCCACACATTCAGACAAAGGAGACTCAAGGCCATGTCCCAACGCATTCTGGTCGTCGATGATGAAAAACCCCTGCGAGAATTCGTAGCCCGCAACCTGAGCGTACGCGGTTATCATGTATTGAAGGCGGCCAACGGTCTGGAGGCTCTGGCCCTTTTTCAGGCTCAGCCGCTGGATTTGATTATTCTGGATTTGATGATGCCCCACATGGATGGGCTGGAGTTAACCCAGCGCATCCGTCGCGAATCCACCGTTCCCATCATCGTGCTCAGCGCCCTGGATGAGGAACGGGACAAGGTGGCTGCGCTGGACCTGGGCGCGGATGATTATCTCACCAAACCCTTTGGCGTCGAAGAGCTGTTGGCCCGGGTGCGGGGTCTGCTGCGGCGAGCCAATTGGCAAAAGCCTCCCCGAGTCCAAGAGCGTTTGCGGGTGGGCGATATTGAAATGAAGGTGGATGAGGGCGTGGTGACAGTGAAGGGAAAGCCAGTCAAACTCACCCGCACCGAATTCGATCTCCTCCGCTATTTTATGAAAAACGTAGGCAAAGTGCTTCCTCATCGCGTCATTCTGCAGCGCGTGTGGGGGCCTGAATATGGCAACGAGGTGGAGTATCTGCGGGTATATGTGGCGCGGCTGCGGCGCAAGGTGGAAGAGGACCCGGCCCACCCCAAACACATCCTCACCGAACACGGCATCGGATATCGCATCGCTGAATAATGGCGCTGCTTATCTCGGTGAGCCAATCTCTCTGAAGCCATAGACAGACACATCGAAAAAGTCAATGCGCTGCTTGAGCCGTTGGCTGTATCGAGAGAAGGGGAAGGGGCGAGACCATCTTCAGAATCCTGCAAGGCCCGCCGATGCCGTCTTGAGCGTGGCTGCAACCTGTAATGTCGATCTCGTCATCATAGGGCCCGCGGTCTCGGTTCTCTAGGCAGCCAGCTGTAGGGCGGCGTCAGCCAGAAGGTTATGTCGCACGCCAAATGCCCGGTCATGGTGGTGCGGGCGGGCGGAAGAAAAGGCGTGACGTCCTCTTCGAGAAGCCGTTGATGGCATTGGCGGGATGGCCGGTCGTCGTTTTATAATCGGGTCATGAAACGCTTATTGCTCCTGGCCATCTGGCTATTGCCGCTGCTTGCGGGGTGTGCGTCAGCGGCCACGCCCGCGGCAACGCCGACTCCCACGTCCCTCCCGGATATTCCCGTTTCTCCCGCTACGCCCGAGGCCCCGACGCTGACTTTGTGGCTGCCCGACTGGATGGCTCTGCCCGATGCGCCCGGTTACAACGTGCTGATGGAGATCATCACCACGTTCGAGGAGGAAAAGGGCGTTCGGGTGGAGATTGTTCCCAAACTGCCCCGAGGCGAAGGCGGGGTGCTGGACGCCCTGCGCAAGACCAAGCCTGTCGCGCCCTCTATCCTGCCCGACATCGTCGCCCTCCCGTTCCAGGATATCGCTCCTGCCGTGGATGATGCGCTGCTGCAACCGCTGGATGAGTTATTCCCCGCGCAGATTTTGGACGATTATTATGAGTTTGGTCGTCGGGCCAGCAGCGCGAAGGACGCGTGGATGGCCATGCCCTTCGCTGCGGACTTCGAACATCTTTCCTTCCAGCCCGCGGCCCTCTCCGAACCGCCCGTCAATTGGGAGATCGTTTTATCTTCGGGCGGGAAATATGTGTTCCCCGCGGGCGGTTCAGACAGCGCCTGGACCGATGCGCTGTTGTTGCATTATCTCAGCGCCGTGCCCGATGGCGCTTCGCCCGACCGCAACGAGCAGGCTCTGAAGGCGCAGCTTGCATTTTATGAGACGATTTACGCCCGCGGACAAACGGATGAGACCATCCTGCAGCTCAATGACCCCAAGGGCTCGTGGGATCACGCGCTGCAGGGCGCGGCGCCATTGGCCGAAACGACGGCCAATCTCTGGCTAGGCCAGCGGGGCGAGGCGACTTTTTTGCGCTTTGGCCCCACGCCAGCTCAGGATGGTCGAGCCCGCTATCTCATCCACGGCTGGGCCTATGCGCTCATCACCGCGGATGAGACCCATCAGACGCTAGCGATTGAGTTGATCAATCGGCTGGTGGAGGTGCAGAATCTATCCGAATGGAGCAGCCAGGCCCATGTGCTGCCTGCGCGCAGCAGCGCCCTGCACCAATGGCCCGCTGACGATTTCCGTGAATTCGCCAACGAAGCTCTGGCTCAGGGATTTCTCACGCCCGATTTCGCCCGGGATCAGACTATGGCCCGGGCGGTGCATTTGGCGGTGCGCGGCGTGCTCTCGGGCGAGATGACCGCTGAAGAGGCGTTACAGCAAGCCGCGTCCAGTTGGTGAGGGGAGCGCGGCCGCTTTGAAAATCGATCTCACACAAAGACGCCAAGGCGCAAAGGGAAAAAGAAGCAAAGAATCCTTGGCGGCATTTCCGCCTTTGCGTGAGATTTTTGTCCGTATCGGCGCGCCGCCGCGCGTGAAAACTGCTATGAAAATACGCACTCTTACGCCATTTCGAGGGAGCGAAGCGACCGAGAGAGCCTTCTGCAGACCAGAAAGGTAACTCCCCTGGTGGTGGTCGCGCCTGACTGATTTTTCGAGAGATTGTTCTTGTACTATAATCAGAAAATGAGTGCAAGACCTTGCAACATCTAAACGACGCAACTTCCCGAATTCCGGCACACTTCATGGACCGACTCTACACCCCCTGGCGATGGGACTACATGGTGAATCCCAAGCCCAAAAACTGCCCTTTCTGCGAATACATCGTTCAGGGTCCCGACCATGATCCTGAAAATTACATCCTGCACCGCGCGCCTCACTCCTTCGTCATCCTCAATCGTTACCCCTACTCCAACGGGCATCTGATGGTGCTGCCCAATATGCATGTCAGCACGCTGGATGTGTTGGATGACGCCACGCTGTTCGAGCTGATGAAGCTGACCACATACAGCACGCAGATTTTGAAGGCGGCTTATCATCCTCATGGCTTCAATGTGGGCATCAACATCGGCAAGGCCGCGGGCGCGGGAATGGAGGAGCATCTGCATATCCACATCGTGCCGCGATGGCAGGGCGACACCAATTTCATGCCCGTCATTGGCAAAACCAAGGTGATGCCCGAGACGCTGGATAGCGTTTACGCCCGCCTCAAGCGAGTCATGGAGGAGATCAAGCCGCCCGTTTTCGGCGCATAATCAGCTTTTTATCGTAACTACTTAGATCGTCATCGATCGTCACCCAAAAACCACTAAGAACACTAAGATACAAAGGCGCAATGGGGAATTTATACATTTTGCTTCGTGTTCTTAGCGCCTTTGTGCTCTGTGTGGTTTGTTAACCGGGGTACGTTAGCAGTTACTTTATTATCGCACGATCTTTCTCTCGTATTCCTCTCACACCTCACAATTTAACACAAGGAGCTTAGACAAATGGATCTGCATCTCAATGAAGAGCATGTCATGATTCGAGACGCGGCCCGGGATTTCGCTCAGAATGAAATCGCGCCGGTGGCCGCTCATTACGATGAAACGGGCGAATTTCCCCTGCCCATCATCAGAAAAATGGGGGAGATGGGCTTTATGGGCATCGAAATGCCGGAGGAATATGGGGGCGCGGGGATGGACACCATCGCCTACATCCTGGCCATGGAGGAGATCGCCAAAGCGGATGTGGCCGTTTCCACCATCATGTCGGTCAACAACTCGCTCTACTGCCATGGCATCTACACCTTTGGCACAGAGGAGCAAAAGCAAGAGTGGCTGGTTCCCATCACCACGGGCGAGCAAATCGGCGCGTACGCGCTGACCGAGCCCATGTCCGGCTCCGACGCGGGCACCATGCGCACCCGGGCCGTGCTCAGCGAGGATGGCTCGCATTACATCATCAACGGGCGCAAGTCGTGGATCACCTCGGGGCCCGTGGCCAATCGCCTGGTACTCTTTGCTGTCACAGATCCGGACGCCAGGCCCAGGCATCGCGGCATCACCGCCTTCCTCATCGACACCAGCAAGCCCGGCTTCACGCCCGGCAAGGAAGAACCCAAGCTGGGCATCCGCGCGTCGGCCACCTGCGAGATCATGTTCGATGATTACAAGTGCCCGGAGGAGAATGTGCTGGGCAAACCGGGCCAGGGTTTCAAGATCGCCATGACCGTGCTGGACGCGGGCCGCATTGGCATCGCCAGCCAGGCCCTGGGCGTGGCCGAAGCAGCGTACGGGGCCAGCGTGGAGTATGCCCGGGAGCGGGTCGCATTCGGGCGTCCCATCGGCGAATTCCAGATGATCCAGCAGAAGATAGCGGACATGAAGACCCGCATCGAGGCCAGCCGGTTGTTGATTTATCAGGCAGCGTTGGCCAAGCAGGAGGCCAAGAAGACGGGCAAGCGCTTCACCACCGAGGCGGCCATGGCCAAGCTCTTCGCCAGCGAAACCGCGATGTTTGTCACCCATCAGGCGGTGCAGATCCACGGCGGCATGGGGTACTCGAAAGAACTGCCCATCGAGAGATATTTCCGCGACGCCAAGATCACCGAGATTTACGAAGGCACCAGCGAGATCCAGCGCATGGTCATCGCCCGCAACGAGCTGGGCCTGCGCGGCAGTTGCTGATGTTGAATATCATGGATTGATGCACCCCATGTAGTTTCCAGTCCGCCCCAAAGCCGGGGATTGGAGATTTTGAATAGTGGCGATACAATAAATCTGTCCAATGCCAATCTCCGGCTTTATGAAGTCTCTTTTCGCATTTTGAAGTTATGTATTCCTACACCGATTACAAAGACGAGATCATCCAGGAAGTGCAGGCGACGCCGGAAGAATATCGCCCGGCCTTGTTAGAGATCATCCGTCTTTTTCGCCAGAGCGTGACTTTACCGCCCGCCGAGATCACTTTCCGGCAGGGCTGGGAGGAAGTCCGACTGGGGGAGACCAGGCCTGTTTATGAACTCTGGGAGGATATCGATGCCGAATGAATCGGGAAAGACGATTCGGATCGAGTTCACTCCTACTTTCAAAAGGAATTTGCGGGCTCTGGCAAAAAAATACAGGCATATTCGTTCTGATGTGCAGCCGATTATTGAGCGATTGCAATCAGGAGTAGTGCTGGGGGAGCGAGTTCCTGGCGTCGGGCACACCATTTTCAAGGTGAGAGTGCGAAATAGTGATATCCAAAAGGGGAAAAGTTCGGGATATCGGGTGATTTACTACCTCAAATCAGGTGACAATATCATCCTCATCACTATTTACTCCAAGCTCGATCAGGGCGATATTTCGCCGCGGCGAATTCGTCAAATCCTCAATGAGATATAGGAGGCGTGATCATGCGCGCAGTTGTTTTTCGAGAACATAGCCCGGAACTGGATGTCTACGATGTGGTCGATGACATGCCCATGCCCGAGATCGGCCCGGACGAGGTGCTGATCAAGGTGCATTATTCCGCGCTCAATCGTCTGGATGACTGGGTGCGCAAGGGCTGGCCCGGCCTGAATCTCGCTCTCCCCCACATCCCCGGCAGCGATTTCGCGGGGGAGATCGCGGCGGTGGGGGCGCAGGTGCGCGGCTGGGAGGTGGGGCGGCTTGTCACCGGCAATCCCACCCTGTTTTGCGGCCAGTGCCGCTACTGCCTGCAGGGCAATCAACATCTGTGCGAGCATTTCAGCATCGTAGGCGAGCATGTGCCCGGAGCCTGCGCCGAGTACATGAAGCTCCCCGCCCGCAACCTCGTCGCCATTCCCGAGGGCGTGGACCTCAAGCTGGCCGCGGCCGGGAGTCTGGTGGGCGTCACGGCCTGGCGCAATCTCATCGTAGATGGCGGTCTGCGGCCCAACGAGACCGTGCTCATCGTGGGCGCTGGCGGCGGCGTGAACATGATCGCGCTCCAACTGGCGAAGGCGGTGGGAGCCGCCGCGTGGGTGGTGGCGGGCAGCGCCTGGAAGGCGGAGAAGGCGCGGGAGCTGGGCGCGGACTGGGTCATCGACCGCAGCGAAGAGCCCAACTGGGCCAAGGCCGTGTGGAAGAAGAGCGGCGGTCGCGGCGTGGATGTGGTGGTGGACAATGTGGGCCAGGCCACCTGGAAGAGCAGCTTGCGGGCTTTGGGCAAGCATGGCCGTCTGCTGACTGTGGGCGGCACCACCGGCTACAAGGCCGAAGTCCCCGTCAATCTCATCTTCGGGCGTCAGCAGCGCATCATCGGCAGCACCATGGGCGCCATGGAAGACGCCCGCAACGCGTTCGATTTCATTTTCTCGGGCAAGATCACGCCCGTCATCGACAGCGTCTGGCCCCTGGAGGGCTATGTGGACGCGCTGAAGAAGATGCTGGCGGGCGAACATTTCGGCAAGCTGGTTATCGACATTCTGGCGATGTGAGATTGAAAATTCGTGCGTAATCGGTTACAATAATGATGCACGACTAATTGATTTCGACCATTCCCTGGGATTGGCCATTCTCACGATGATTTTCACCGAACAACAGGAGGTTCGTTATGAAAGGAATACTTTATTTTGTCTTCGGCGCTGCCATCGGAGCATTGGCTGCACTGCTGTTTGCTCCCAAGAGCGGCATGGAGTTGCGCGGCGATATTCAACAGCGAACAAACATAGACATGCAGCGGCTGCAACAGCGCTATGAGCAAGGCATGGCTGAGATGAACAAGAAAATGGAGCAGATTCAGGCCCAATTGAAGAAGAATCAGCAGATGGGCGAGGAAATCATCGAGGATTTGCAGTCGGATGAGGGCGCTGCTGCTGAAACGCCCGCCGCCTGATTCTCACCGACCGCACAAAAAATACGCGATCAACCGCTCTGGATTCGCCCGGAGCGGTTGTTCTGTTTTGAGGATGTCCTTTCTCGGTGAAGAAGCCAGGCGCCTGATCGTGTCACTCTGAGGGAGCATAGCGACCGAAGAATCTCAACGTCTACAATGGAAGAGATTCCCCTAGGCTGCGCTTAGGGCATGCTTCGCTTCGCTCAGAATGACACATGCTGGCATGGCGTTTCTCTCAACTCATTTTGGACGCCCCCTCTTGATTTTGTCGCTTAGTGATCGTCCAGAAATTACTTCCCTTTTTGGAGGTTTTCACGTCTGCGATAGAAAGCCTCCCTCAGCCCCTCGCAAACGGGGGGATGTCACCTTCGTCTGAAAAAAGTCTTTGCCAACCAGCGGCTCCCTCCCCTGCAAAGGAGCGAAGCGACTGGCGGGCGAGGGCCGGGGTGGAGGCGAAGCTTTGGCGGCCTGGTCGGAAAAGGGAAGTAATTTCTGGACGTGTACTTAGTTGCAGTGCGCTGGGTCAAAGACATCGGAGGTCTGCGAGACCTCCGATGTCTGCCGGGGATGAAGGCCTTAAGCGGTTTCAGAATGACGCGCCCGAGACTGTGGCGATGATCGAAAAAGCCCCGGACATCGGGTGGATATCCGGGGCATGGGAATGCGGTGGGAGGTAAGCGTTTAGGGCTCTTCGATCTTGTTGTTCTCGATGCGGTAGTTGTAGATGTCCTTCATCCGATACAGGTCCTGCTGCAGCTCGAAGAAACCGTGCCAGTGCGCCCAGTCGGGGGCTCCCATCATAGCGCCCTGGCGGGCCCGGCGTCCCTGATGATGCCAGAGATGGTAATAGATCTTCTGGAACTCGTCGGCCCAGGGGTTCTTCTTGAGTAGCCCTTTCTCCTTGAGGTCGTTCAGCATGGCCAGGGCCGGATCGTAGTAGGATTCGTTATACAGCTTGACGGCCTTATCGCCATGGGAGAAGTAGGAGTCGGTCATGCGTTCAGAGTGACATTGGGTGCAGACCATTTTCATCTTGGCCCGACCTTTTTCGCCATCGCCCGTCAGTGGGCTCATGGGATCATTGCTGTTGCGTACACTTGAGCGCTTGCCCCACAGATTCCAGTACAGACGCTCGGAGACATTGTGTGTGGTGGACAGCTCGCCGATGCCGCTCATGTGGCAGGTGGCGCAGGTGGGCGCTCGATAATCGCCCGGCTCCCAGGCGTCGGGGGCGCTATCCCACTTCCATGTAGCGCCTTCTGCAGCGTAAATCTGGCCGTGTTTGGTGTTCTCGTAGATCTCGATATCGGGATGGTCGGGGCCCAGATGGCAGGAGGCGCAGGCTTCGGGCTTGCGGGCCTCGGCAATGGAGAACTTATGGCGGGTGTGACAAACCGTGCAATTGCCCACGCTGCCATCGGGGTAGATGTTGCCGATGCCCGCGGATGGCCAGGTGTCGGGCGTGGGATTGCCCTCAGCATCCAGCTCGATGCGGATGCCATGACATTGCATACATCCGGTTTCCTGCGTGGCGTTGTTCAGCTCGGGGTGATCCTGTCCCTCGTGATGATGGATCAACGTCTGCATGGCGTCTTTGCCTTCAACCTGCAGCGCCGCCCGATGATGGCCGCTGTGATCGAACTCCTCGGCCTCGTTGGGATGGCATTCGGCGCAGCGGCTGGGGGGCACCAGCGTTGAAATGTAGGTGTCGGTGCCGATTAGCGTCTCATGCTGGGTGGCCGTGGGATCATCCTTGTTGACCATGTGGCAATCGAGACAGCTTACGCCCACATGCCCGTGACGGCTTTCTCGCCAATCATTGACGATGCCCGGCGTTTCATCCTTGTGGCAGTCGATGCACTCCTGGGCCACTTCGTCCATGCCCCGGGTGATGGCCAGGCTGTTGCTCGGATTGA
>JALXAF010000195.1 GCA_026992375.1 Anaerolineae bacterium | reverse complement strand
GGGGTGGGGGCAGACGATCAGCGGCCAAGGCTGCAAAACTGACGAACACTGTTTGGGGCATTGGTTTAGCAGGCATACCGTAATAGTTACGACGGGGTGACAAAAAAGGCGTTTACATGTAAAATAAGGGAGAATGCTACGCATTCCAAGCGACGCCCGAGTTATTTGCAGGTTCAGAGACGAACTCGCGTTCACTTGCGTTGCCACGCTCCTTTCGAGGTGACTTCATGGCTGCTCAGCAAGCTTCCGGCAACACCCCACCATCTCGTCGCTACGTCTTCGGCCCGGTGCCTTCACGGCGTCTGGGCCAATCGTTGGGCATCGATCCGATTCCCTTGAAGACCTGCAACTGGAACTGCGTCTACTGCCAGTTGGGGCGCAGCGAACCGCTGATCAATGAAAGACGGGCCTATTTCCCGCGAGAGGAGATCATGGCGGAGGTGCGGGCGGCGCTGACGGAGCATCAGCCGGGAGAGATCGATTGGATCACTTTTGTGGGGTCGGGCGAGCCGACGCTGCACAGCGACATGGGCTGGCTCATCCGTCAAGTCAAGGCCATGACCGATATTCCGGTGGCGGTGATCACCAATGGCTCGTTGCTTTATCGGCCCGATGTGCGCGCCGAGTTGGCCCCGGCCGACGCGGTGATGCCCACCCTGGACGCGGGCAACCCCGAGCTCTATCGCAGGATCAATCGCCCCTGGCCCGAGCTGACTTTCGAGAGTCTTGTGGAGGGGCTGCGAGCGTTCCGGGCCGAATACCATGGCCATTTGTGGATCGAAGTGATGCTGGAGTGGGGATTGAACGACAGCGAAGCGGCCCTGCGAGAGCTGGCCCAGATGTTGCAAAGCATCGGCCCGGACCAGGTGCATCTCCTGCTGCCCGACCGTCCTCCCGCCGAGGTGTGGGTGCGGCCCGCGGATGAGGAGGGCGTGCTGCGGGCCACGGCCATCCTGGGCGAGATCGCAGAGGTGCTGCACCCCAGGGAGGGTGCGTTCGACCTCAGTGGTTTCGAGGATCCGCTGGAAGGCGTGGTGGCCATTATCACCCGCCACCCCATGCGCGAGGATCAGATTCGGCGGGCCCTGACCGCGTATCTGTCCTCCGCTGAGATCGACAGGGGGCTGGTCGGGCTGTTGAGCAGCGGTCGGGCGCAGGTGGTCGAGCGCTACGGCGTGCGCTTCTGGAGCGCCGCGCCCGCGCATTATCCCACCCCCGAGCAGAGTCAACGCACAAAACCCAAGGTATGACGTATCAGAAAGTCCTCACTTTTTCAAAGGAGATGAATCATGGCGGAATTTGTGTTGATCAAAGACGTCAATCAACTGAGTGCGTACCCTCTATTCAGCCGTCTGACGGAAGCGCAGTTGCGGAAGTTTATGACCGTCTGCCGGGAGGAGACCTTTCTGCCCGGCGCGGTGCTGCACCAGCAGGGCGCGCCCGCTCGGGAAGTGTATTTCATCCTCTCGGGCGAGGTGGCCGAGGAGCTGCACATCAAAGACAAGACGCTTTCGCCCATCAAGCCCCTGGGCGCGGGCGATGTGACCGGCTGCTCCGCGCTGTTTCCGCCCAATGTGCACACCTGCACGGCCCGGGCCATCACCGAGGTGAACACGCTGGTGATGGATTCGGAGAAGATGCGCAAGCTGTTCGACGAGGATTGCGGCATCGCTCGCTCGGTGTATCGCCATCTCATCGGCTCGCTGCATCATCGCTTGCGCTCGCTGGAGCTGACCGGTGCCCGCAGGTCGACCGCGGATTAACGCGCCAGGCAAAGATGATCTGAGACAAGCCCCCTCCCGGCCTCCCCCGCTTCGGCTGGCGCCTTGCAGGGGGAGGAGCCCATCGCTTTGCCAATTTGTGTAGCAGATGAGCATCTCCCTCCCCCGAACACGAGCGCAGCGAGTATTGGGGAGGGGAGGGG
>JALXAF010000194.1 GCA_026992375.1 Anaerolineae bacterium | reverse complement strand
TTGGCCGGAGGTGCGACGTCCGGAGGACGACTTCAGGGGACATAGAGTGCTCCTGCTGCGGGAAATGATGGCGACAGTTTAACATGTCGCGGATTCGTTGGGCAATCTGGCGACGCTTTGCGATAGAATCGGCGCGTCTGCACCGGGCCAAATTGCCCCGACAGACGGAAAGTGCTAGGATAGAGAGCATTTCAGATCCCTTCTAATCACGCCATTCCCCGCAGACATCGCGTCCGAGAGCGCCCTGCTCGGGGGATGAACGCCATGCCAAGATTGATTCGGCAACGCTG
Source organism: Anaerolineae bacterium (assembly GCA_026992375.1). GTDB lineage: Bacteria > Chloroflexota > Anaerolineae > J102 > J102 > M2005. Next base: position 6,447 of record JALXAF010000194.1, on the reverse strand, counting down.
GGCGTTCCGGCGTTGCTCAAGGGACTGAATTTGGGCCCAGGCTACATCATCGCCGAACTAGTCGCGCCGTCGACGCTGGCGGGCAAACGCCTGATAGAAAACGCGCTGGCGTTGGCCGATTTTTGAGAAGACGTGAATGTTTCTCCGTTGCCTGCCATTTGTGCTAGACTAATCCCTACAACCATCCCAAACGCCACGGGTGCTCATAACCATGACATCAAAACAACCGCAGTATAGTAAGTCGACCTTATACATTCTCCTGGCGCTCATTGTGCTGCTAACGCTGATGATTCTATCCAGCGGCTGTTTCGTCTCAGGATTCGCGGTAGGCAAGAGTGTCTTCGAAAAAACGCCTGCCGCCCGTCCGCTGGCGGCCGAGGCCTATCAAACGGGCGAAGATGTAGAGAAAGTTCCGCAGCCGAAGAATTTCGACATCTTCTGGGATGCGCTGAAGCTGCTAGATGAGAATTACGACGGGGACACACCCCAGGGCCGGGACGTGACCTTCGCCGCCATCCAGGGAATGCTGGAAAATATCGAATCGTGTAACGCCAATACGGAGGCCGCGCCGGGGCGCATTATTCAGATCACCAAGACCAGGTCGCCCAAGGACGCACCCGATAATTTCGATTTCTTCTGGACGACGGTCAATCGGCTTTATCGCGACTGTCCTGACGTCATGCCCGAGCCCGACCAGATCGTTTATTGGGCTGCAAATGGCGTCATCAATCGTCTGGGGGATCGCTACACCATGCTGCTGCCGCCCAAAGTGGCGGAGGATTTCCGCATGGACATGAAAAGCAGCTTCGAAGGCATCGGCGCATTGGTCGAGCCCACCGACGACGAGAAGCGCACCGGCGTGCGCATCGTGCACCCCTTCGAGGGCGCTCCTGCGGATAAGGCGGGCCTGCGCAAGGGTGACGAGATCATTGCCGTGGACGGAAAAGATGTGACGAATATGCTGCTCGATGAGGCCGTGGGGTTGATCCGCGGGCCAGCGGGCAGCCAGGTGACCCTCACCATCAAACGAGATGACCAGGAGCCTTTCGACGTCACCATCACCCGCGCCCGAGTGGAGATCCCCGTCATCGAATCGAAAATGTTGGAGGATGACATCTTCTATATCAAGCTCAATGAATTCTCAGACCCCTCGGGCGACAAGATGGAAGCAGCGCTCAAGCAGGGCCTGAAGGATGGCGCAAAGGCCATCATCTTCGATCTGCGCGGCAACCCGGGCGGCCGCCTGGACATGGCCATCCGCATCGCCAGCATGTTCATCAAGGATGGCGTCATCGTCAAGGAAACCGGCAAACGCAACATGGATCACGAAGCTACGGGCGATCTCATCGTGCCCGAGGATATCCCGGTGGTGGTGCTGGTGGATGGCGGCAGCGCCAGCGCTTCGGAGATCGTGGCGGGCGCGCTGCAAGACTATGGCCGGGCCTTGCTCATCGGCGAACAGACTTTTGGCAAAGGCTCGGTGCAGACCCTGTTCGATTTGTCGGACGGCTCGATGTTGCGGGTGACCTCCGCGCACTGGTACACGCCCAAAGGCCGTCAGATCAACGGCGAAGGCTTGCGGCCCGACCTGATCGTATCGCCCTCCCTAGACGCCAAAGAAGACCTGCAATTGCAGGCCGCTATCGACTATCTCAAGAAGCAGATCGAGAAAGGTCAGTAGCCGTGGGAGTCAAGGTCGTTGCCACCAACCGCAAAGCGCGGCATGAATATGAGATCATCGAGACCATCGAGGCGGGCATCGTCCTCACCGGCACCGAAATCAAATCGGTGCGCGAGGGCAAGGTCAGCCTGAAAGAGGGTTTCGCCATCATCAAGGGGGGCGAGGTGTGGCTGATGGATGTGCATATCGCGCCCTATGTCCACGGGCATCGCGATAATCCCGACCCGCGGCGTCCCCGCAAGCTGCTGCTGCACCGGCGGGAGATCGACCGGTTGCAAGGCAAGCTGGCCGAGAAAGGCTGGACGCTGGTTCCGCTGAAGATGTATTTGAAAAATAATCGGGCCAAGGTGGAGCTGGCGCTGGTGCGTGGCAAGAAGAAGTACGACAAGCGCCGCGAGATCGCCAGGCGAGATGCAGAGCGGGACCTGCAGCGCACGCTGAAGCATTATCGCTGAGTCGCACCGCAGAGACCTCGAAGGTCTCGGCAGACCTCCGAGGTCTCTGTTGGCACGCGAGGTTGCATGAGCGGCGGGACTTTTGCTATGCTGAGACGTCTCCTCCCCACCACTCACGTTCCTCTATCCGGGTGACAGGCCATGACCGGCAAGACCGCTTCTCGCACGGTGCGATTGCCCCGCCAAGGAACCGATAAACGACGCCTTTTTCGCGAGATGGATAAGGCTCGCGCGCATGATGTGCGCTGGCGCGAGGGCAGGGTCTTCAGCCTGGTGTTCGATGGCGGGGAAGACGTGCATGAGGTGGCCCGGGAAGCCTATATGAAATTCTTTGCGGAGAACGCGCTGAACCCCACCGCGTTCCCCAGCCTGCGCAAATTCGAAAGCGAAATGGTGGCGATGACCGCGAGCCTGCTGGGCGGCGATGAGCAGGTGGTGGGCAACATGACGTCGGGCGGAACCGAGAGCCTGCTGATGACCATGCTCACCGCCCGCGAATGGGCCCGGGCGCAACGCCCCGAGATCACCCTGCCCGAGGTCGTGCTGCCAGTCACGGCCCATCCCGCCTTCGACAAGGCCGCGCACTACTTTGGCATGAAGCTGGTGCGCACGCCGGTGAGAGATGATTTCCGCGCGGATGTGGACGCGATGGCCCGGGCCATCACTCCCAACACGATCATGCTGGTGGGCTCAGCGCCCTCTTACCCCCAGGGCGTGGTGGACCCCATCGACGCCATCGCAGCCCTGGCCCGGGAGCGGGGCCTGCTCTGCCATGTAGACGCCTGCGTAGGCGGCATGATACTGCCCTTCGTGGAGCGTCTGGGCTATCCTACGCCCGCCTGGGATTTCAGAACACCGGGCGTCACCGCCATCTCGGTGGATTTGCACAAGTACGGCTACGCCGCCAAGGGCGCATCGGTGATCCTATATCGCAACAAGGCGCTGCGGCGGCATCAGCTTTTCGCCACCACCGACTGGTCCGGCGGAATCTACGCATCGCCCACCATGGCGGGCACACGGCCCGGCGGCGTCATCGCCGCGGCCTGGGCCGTGATGACATACCTGGGCGAAGAGGGCTATCTGACCCGGGCCCGGGCCGTGATGGCCGCGCGAGACAAGATCAGGGCGGGCGTAGAGGCCATTCCGGGCCTGAAAATCCTCAGCGATCCCGACATCAGCGTCATGGCCATCGCCTCGGACGAACTCGACGTGTATCTGGTGGCGGACGAGATGGCGGTGCGGGGCTGGCATCTGGACAGGCAACAGTTTCCGCCCAGTCTGCACATGACCCTGCATTATGGCCACCGCGATATCCCCGACGCCTTTTTGCGAGACCTGCAGGCCAGCGTGGACGCAGTGCGTCGCCCGACCCCGCGGCGCTTGATGCAGCGCCTGCTGGTGGCCCTGGTCGCGTTTCTGGCCGGCATCCTGCCCAAAAGCTGGATGAGTTGGCTCACAGCCCGGGCCTCCCGTTTTCTGGGCGGAGGCGGCGGCCTGCCCGAACGCAGAGCGCCTATGTATGGCATCATGGGCGCATTGCCTAATCGCGGCGATCTCAAAGAGCTGGTGCTGGATTTGGTGGAGGGATTCACCGAGCCGGAATCTCAGGATTGACTCAATTGCATTCTTGCGCATTGCGTCATAAATTTGCCGGACCAACGCGAATGGTGCAATAATGACGGCGTCAATATAAGATCGCATCCTTTGTCAGGAGAAACTCGAATGAACGACAACGATAAAGAAATACAGGAAGATGCTATTCCTGAAAAAACAGAAAAAGCCGCCGCTACCCATGCGCCCGAAAAGGCTGCCGAAACAGAAGAGGCCATAGAAAACTCAGCGGAAGAAGAGGCGGGGGAGGAATGGAATGAAGATGGGGAATGGGACGACGACTGGGGCAAGGGCAAAGAAGAAACCCCGGGCCCCGTCGGTAGGACCGTGCAACTGATGGGCCGCACCGCCGTGTTCACCGGTCGCACCGCCGTGACAGTGGCCGGTTTCACCGCGGGCGCTGCGCTGTATGTGACGGGCAAAGTCGCGAGCACAGCTCTGGGGCTCGCCAGCGAAATCGCGTCGGGCGCTGCGGACAAGGCCGACAAGCTCACCGGAGGCAAGATGAGCAGCGTCACCGGCGGCGTCCTCGACATGGCGGGCAGCGCCGTGGGCAAGGCCGACGATCTCACCAGCGGAGCCATCGGCAGCGTCGCAGGCAAGCTGATGGGCGCATTCAGCGGTCAGAGCGCATCTGACGATGACGATGATTGGGATGATGAGGATTGGGACGACGATTGGGATGACGACGAAGCGTAGCGTCCCGCCGTCGGCCCGCCCGAAATCTGACAAAACATTGCAGCGCCATCCCCACCATCATGCGGCAACCGCCTTATGAGCTTCCTGAATCTGAACGGACGACGCGTCTATTACCAGACCAGCGGTCACGGCCCGCCCGTCATTCTGCTGCACAACGCCACCGGCTCCACTCGCGACTGGCGCTTTCTCGCTCCCCGGCTGGCCGCGGCGGGCTACCAGGTCATCGCCTACGACAGGCCCGGCTTCGGGCGCTCGCAGCCCGTGGCGCATTGGCCTCTCGACTACCTGCATCGCGACAGAGACGATCTCATCGCTCTGATGGACGCGTTGGGCGTGGACAAAGCCGCGTTAATCGGCAACAGCGACGGCGCGACCATCTGTCTGCTGGCGGCCGCGGCGCACCCCGCCCGCGTGGCCGCGGTAGTGGCGGAATCGCCGCATTTGTGGTATGAACGGGAGAGCCTGGCGCGCGGGTTTCGGCGATTTCAAGAGACCCTGGGCCAGGCCCCGCGCTTCATCAAATCCTTGCAGCGGGCCCACGGCGATCAGGCCGAAGAAGTCATTCGCCGCTGGCGAGAACGCTGGCTGGATCCCGCCTTCTTCGACTGGGATAATCGCGAAGCCCTCTCGCACATCCGCTGCCCGGCGCTGATCATCCACGGCGGCAAAGACCCATTCTTTCCCGTCAGTCACAGCCGGGCCATCGCCGACGCCCTTCCCCGCTCCCGTTTTCTGCTGTTGCCCCAGGCGGGCCACACGCCTCATCTCGAAATCCCCGACGACTACGCCCGGCAAGTCCTGGACTTTCTCACCCAGGTCTGGCCGGCCTGACACGCCCTTTCATCAAAAGCTAATCCCACGCAAAGTCACTAAGGCGCTAAGTTTTTCTTTGCCTCTTTTTCCTTTGCGGCTCTGCGTCTTTGCGTGAGATATTTTCTTGCTCATTCCTCATAACGTCTCTTCATCCCCATGCCTTACATCGACACCGAACGCGGACGCATCCACTACCGGGAGCGCCCTGGCCAGACGCCCGTCCTCCTGTTTTTGCACAGCAATCTCGGCTCCTCCCGCTGGTGGGAGCCCCTGCTGGCCAGCCTGCCCGAGGGCTGGCGCGGCCTCGCCTACGATGCCATCGGTTACGGCGATTCCGAGCGGCCAGAGGGCCTGGAGCGGTACAGCGTCCCCGCCCGATTGCGCGACCTCATCGCGTTCATCGACGCGTTGGATCTGACCCAGATGCATCTGGTTGCGCACAGCACCGCCGCGCCCGTGGCCATCGAATACGCGCTGCTGGCGCCCGAGCGGGTGGTCACGCTGACCCTCGTCGGGCCGCCGCCCGCGACCGGCGTGCAAACCCCAAAAGAAGCCTATCCCCTCCTGGAGCGCATGATCTCCGACCGCGAGATGCTGACAACCATGCTCAGCGCCAGCGCGCCGCATCTGGATAGAGAAAGCCCCGAGTTCGCCCAATATCTCGCAGACGCGGCCACCCTGGCCCCGCTGACGCTCTCCGCCATCGCCCGCGGGCTGGATGCCTGGAAGCCTGGAGACCGTCTGCGCCGCCTCACCTTGCCGGTGATGATCGTGCGGGGCGAGGACGATATCATGCTGGAGGAGAAGGACGCTCATCTGACACTGCTGGCAATCCCGGGCGCGGGCAATCTCGAGATTTTGCACGGCGCGGGCCACAGCCCCATGCTCGAGACGCCCGATGGTCTGGCCGAACTCCTCATCACGTTCATCGCCGAGGACTGGGACGATTTCGAGGCCATTCGCGATTCCGTTTGAAGGCGGCCCGGCCCTGTCCTCCGTCCACTCCCCTTTCGATTTGCCGCGGATGACGCTGAAAAATCGGATGCGGCGGATTTTCGCAGAAAAAAATCCTTCCTCGATCCGAAAAATTCGCGAAAATCCGCCGCATCCGCGTTATCAGCGGCGAATCCCACGGCGGATGACGTAAAAATTCGATTCTCCGAAGCCAGAGCCCATAACGATCCCTAA
>JALXAF010000193.1 GCA_026992375.1 Anaerolineae bacterium | reverse complement strand
CGGGATCGTAGATGAAGGAGCCCTGGTCGGGATTCCCCGCGCCGCTCTGGATGACCGCGGCGCTGACGCCCAGGAAGTGGTAGACCGGGCCCATCCACTGCACGCCATATTTGGAAAGATAATCGTTGGGCGTGACCAGATGCACGCCCCGTCCCGTGAGCGCGTTGAGATAAAGGGGCAGGGTGGCGACCAGGGTTTTGCCTTCGCCGGTCTTCATCTCAGCGATTTTGCCCTGATGCAGGGTGATGCCGCCGATGAGCTGCACATCGTAATGCCGCAGGCCCAGGGTGCGCATCGAGGCTTCGCGCACCACTGCGAAGGCCCGGGGCAGAATCTCCATGAGAATATCTTCTTCCAACTGCCGCAGGTCTTCATCCACCCGCTCGATCTGTCGTTTGAGTCGATCAATATCGCTGGGATCCTCGGCCTTATCCAGCTCCGCGCGCAGATCATCCAGCTCCTGGCGCAAGGGCGCTGTCTCCTGACGGATTTTTTCGCGGAAGACGTCGGTCTGGGCCCGCAGCTCGTCATCGCTGAGTTGCTTGATCTCGGGCTCCAGCGCATTGATCTCATCCACCAGGGGCTGGATTTTCTTGATGAATTTCTCGCTGGGATCGCCAACGACTTTTTTGAGCAGATTCTTGAACATATCGGTTGTTTCGGGGAATTGGGGGTTGGATGTGGAGCGTCAAACGCAAAACGCCAAACGTCATCTGGTGTAACGCTTCCTTGACGTTTGACGCATGACGCACTGCGATGGTTCTGCGAGGGAGCATCGCCGAAAAATCGGATTCATTCTGCGGAGAAAATTCGCCCCGCAAAACGCTAACACTTCATTATAGCATATTTCATCCAATAGCTTTGGATTTAGGGGCGTCGTTTCGATTGGAAGGCTGGTGACGCAGGTCGTCCTTCAGCTTGCGGGACTCAACAACACAACTTTGCCACTTTAATCAATGGAGTCCTGCTCTACAGGGAAAGAAAATGTCTTACGCAAAGGCACGGGGGGGAGGAATTGGCCAGCTCCCGTATCGATTGGATAAGGGGGGGCCAATTTAGGTTGGAGCAATTATCGCATAGGCCGAGGGATGGATGCTCATAAATTAAATCGGTCATCATGGCGTTCGCCACATCCGCCGGGCGATGAAGTCGCCGGGCTACAAAACAACGCCGGATAAATCCGGCTAGCCCGCAGGGGCGCTGTTTCTAGCCGGGAGACTTCATCCCCCGGCGCTGGCGGCGGGCGAGAAGCGCCCGGGCCTATGAATGGATTACTTTAATTCTCTAACTCATTTTGGACGCACCTATTGGATAAACTCTTGCCTCATTCTATAATGTTTATGATCTCTTCGACTTTTTCGCATGACTTTTCATCCCTTACAATGGCCGTTGAGCTTTTTTGTCAAATTCATCTCCGCCATCATTCACCCTCATACGTAAAACCGCAACCCGAGTTCTGTTGACATCCCGGGCGGGTGATGCGATAATCAGTCGTTGCATGGGCGCTGTTTTCTGGTAAAATAGCGTCAGTGACACTTTTTCGTTATGGATACGACGCACTCTCGCCCCATCGGCGTCACGCTTGTCGCCATTTTGCATCTCGCCATTGCAGTCATCTCGCTGGTCATTGCCGCCCGCTACGTTTTGAATCCCGCTGGCAATGAGGAGATGATCTTGCTTTTCACGCGCCTGGAAATTCCGGTGACGTTCCTCAATCTGCTGGCTGCGCCTCCTCTCATCACGGCCGGACTGGCTACGCTGATGTTTCGCGGTTTGTGGGAGGAACGGGCGTGGGCGCGGGGGGCGGCGCTCTTCTCCGGTTTTGTGGGCATGTTGGCGGGATTGGCCCTCATCGCCTTTTTCCTGGTCTTCAATTGGGGCGGGCCGCGCGCCATGTGGCTGGCCGCGGGCGTTTTCGTTCTCTCCGCCCTGGTCTTCATCTACTTTCTAAAAATCCCTTGGCCCGAACCGGGCGAGGAGGCGGAGACGCCCGAGCAAGCCGCGCCCATCGTCCGCGCTGCTGCGTCCAGCGCACCGCCTCGTCCGCCCGCAGCCCCCCCCGCGCCCCCTTCGCCTGAGGCGGCTGATTCGATCCACAGCGTCCCCACGGTCGTTACAGACGCTAGCTTCGTGAGAGGAGAGGATACGGTGCTCATCGAGACCGAGCCTGCTTCTTCTCAGCCTACTGCGTGCCTGACCGTCATATCGGGCCGGGATCAGGGCCGGCATTTTGAGATCGTCTCCGCGGATACGCTTATCGGTCGCCATCCCACCCTGGCGGATTTTCTGCTGCACGATCCGACCATCAGCGCCCAACATGCTCGCATCCGTTACGAAGATGGGCAATTCATCATCTCTGATTTGGACAGCACGAACGGCCTGTTTGTGAATGCCCAACGCGTGCGTCAACAGCGTCTTTTCGATGGGGACAAAATCAAGTTGGGGGCGGTCGAGCTCATTTTCTCCTGCCCCTGCCAGGATTGACATCTGCTTATGGAACCTTCTGAACTGACGACTGAAACCGAAGCCAACGCTGCCGGGAAAAGAACGACGCCCGAAACGTTGTTGCTGCCCGACGAATCTCCTACATTCTCCTGGCTTGTGGCGCTGAATGGCCCACGCCGCGGCAAGCTTTATCGCATCAAAAGACGGGGCGTGACGATTGGCCGCGAGACCGATAACGACATCATCCTGGAGGATGAAACGGTCTCGCGCCATCACGCGCGGTTGCTGGTCGAGCCGGGCATTGGCAATCCGCAGATTTATATCCAGGACATCGCCAGCGTCAACGGCACGTTCGTCAATGGCGAGCGCATCGTGCGGCAGTTGTTGCAGGATGAAGACCATGTCACCATCGGTGACGCTGTTTTTTCGTTCAAGCATCTGTGAGCGGCGTTTTCGCGCCCGTTCTTCATCCGAACGAATCGATTATGACTTCTTATATGACTGTCACCCAACTCATCAATGGCTGGTATAGCTGGGGCGTGGCCATTGCTTTCGCCATCACTTTCGTCACCACGCTGTGGATATTTTTCGACAGCCAGAGCAATGGCTATCGGGCGCCTCTTTGCCGATGGCTCTCTCTGGCGACCGCCATTGTGGTGATCCCCAGCGTCGTTCTGAGCTTTTCGCCGACGTTGGCGGTGGGCTTGCCAGCCGCGTTCATCGATGCGTTGGCTGTGTTGGGCATTGTTGCGACCATCGTCTCGTTGCTTTGTCTGCTGCTTTATGGGTTGGGCGTTGGCGTTGAGGTCATGGATGATGACGAAGCGGCGGTTGCGCTCGCCCCCAATGCAGATGCGCCTCCCGAGAGAACGGGGTTGCATCCGACGCCTACGCCGCCCCACGGCTTGCTGCCCGTCACCACCAAAGAAAGGCCCATCACCCCGCAGCGGATGACGCCCACCGGCTCGGATACGATTCGCATCAAGAACACTTACGAAAATGATTTGCCTCTGGCCTGGGTTGTGGCGCTCAACGGGCCTTACGCGGGCCAGGAGTATCGCCTGCAGAAGATCACGGATATCGGGCGGGAAAGCGAGCACAACGACGTGGCTCTGGATGACCGCACCATCTCGCGGCAGCACGCCCGGATTCGCTATGAAAAGGGCGCTTTCGTTATTTATGATCTTGCCAGCGCCAACGGCGTTCTTGTGAATGGCGATCAGGTGCAGCGTCGGGTTATCACCCACGGCGATCGCATCAGGCTGGGACAGATGGTGCTGGGCGTGCTCATGGTGTTGAATGATCTGGAAACGGTTTCCGCCCCAGATGAAATTTCTTCCCCCTCGCCGTTGCCTGGAATCGAGGAATGAGCAAGAAACGAAAGACATTTTTTTATCGGGCCGCCGGCGGCGTGGTGCTGGATGATGCAGGCCGCGTCCTGCTGCTGAAGCGTGATGTCGAACGGAATGGCAAGCCGATTCACGAGGTTCGCCTTCCCAAAGGGCATATCGAGGAGGGGGAGACGCCCGAGGAGGCCGCCCTGCGCGAGGTATGCGAGGAGAGCGGCTATTGCCAGTTGCAGATCATCCGCGATCTCGGCGAGTTGCACACGTCTTTCGATTTTCGCAACAAGCATATCGAGCGCGATGAGCGATATTTTCTCATGCGCCTGTCAAGCCCGACGCGTCAGGCGTCGCAGCCGACCAGCGAGCACTCGGAGGAGGCGCTGTTCACGTCGTTCTGGGCGTCTTCGCTGGCCGAGGCCGAGGCGCTATTGACCTATGAGGCGGAGAAAAGGTTCATTCGTCGCGCCCGTCAGGCCCAGGGCGCTTAAGCGCCCTTCCAAGTCGGCTTAAGCCGACTGCGGCATCGCCCATGTCAAAACGCATCCTCTACATCGACCTGGCCCCCCGTCCGGGCGGATCGATCATCAGCCTGGCCCGCCTGCTGCAAGGGCTGGACCGCACCCGCTGGCGTCCCATGGTGGCGCTCTCGCGACAAAACGAATTCACCGGCTTCGAGGACATGGGCGTTCCGGTGGTGCGAGTGCGCACGCCCCAGTGGGAAAAACGCACAGCGGGCCCGGTGGACGCCATACGTCAGGGGAAAGCTGGCGAAAGCGCCAGGAAAACGCCCGGAGTGTCCCGCTTGTGGCATCTGGCCGGAACCCTGCGCTATTGGCGGCGGGACATCTGGCCGGTCGCCAATGCGTTGTTTCCCGTCATCACAGAATACGACCCCGCGCTGGTGCACCTGAACGACAGCCTGCCCCTGGTGCGGCACGGCGTGCTGGCGGCATGGCGCGCCCGTCGCCCCGTGCTCGTCCATAGCCGCTCCCTGGTGGCCCCATCCGCCTATGACCGGCTGCTGCTGACTCCCAGGCTGAACGGCATGATCTTCATCTCGCAGGCCGTGGCGCAACACCAACTGCAACGCCTCGGCGCGCCACCGTCCTATCGCGTCATCTCCAACGCCGTTGATCTGGAGCGATTCTCAGCGCCAGTGGACCGCGCCGCAGTGCGAATCGCGCTTGGCGCCCCCCTTGATGCGCCGATGATAGGCGTGATCGGGCGCATCGTCCCGTGGAAAGGACAGCACGTCTTCATCGAAGCCTTCGCCCGCCTGCGCCAGCATCGGCCCGACGCCGTGGCGGCAATCGTCGGCGCTCCTGACAGCGCCCAGGGAGAACAATACCGCCGGGAGCTTCAGCATCTGGCCCGGGCGTTGGGCGTCGAAAATCGCCTGCTCTGGCTAGGACGCCGCAGCGACATCCCCCAGCTCCTGGCGTCCTTCGACATTCTGGCCCATTGTTCGGTGGAGCCAGAACCTTTCGGGCGGGTCATCATTGAAGGCATGGCCGCGGGAACGCCCGTCATCGCCAGCGACGCCGGCGGCGCCAGGGAGATCGTCGAAAACGAAATCAACGGCCTGCTGACCCCGCCGGGCGATGCGCAGGCGCTGGCTGCGGCCATGAAAAGATTGCTGGAAGACCACCGCTTGCGAACCAAACTGCGAGAAAACGCCCGCGCCTCGGCAGCCCAGCGCTACAACCTGGCCGCCCATGTCAACGCCGTGACATCCTTCTACGAAGACATCCTTGGCGGGTGATGCGGGCATTTTTCGCAGCGGGAGATTATCGTTAGTTGACAATTCGGGTATAATAAATCGATGTAACGATACAGGCCATTGTGAGCAAACGCCCGCCAGAGCGGCGCAGGCGCTTATGCAAACGTCCGTCATCCGTAAAACGTCAAACGTCAGGCGGTTGTTGACAGAGCATCGTCCTGCAATGAGGCAAAACATCGTTACAGCAGGATGACGTTTGACGCCCTTGCCTCCGTGTTGAAGGTTTTTTCAGTACAGCCAATCCTCGCCCCAAAGGAATAGCCTGAACTTTCATCATCCGAACTTCTCCAACCAGGCTGTTCCTGATTTTTTCGATTATGACTCAGACCTGCTCTCGCTGCGGATTGCAAATTCCCGAAGGCCACGCCATCTGCCCTGCCTGCGGCGCTCGCGTCCCCAAATCCGCGCAATACATCCGCTGCAGCCATTGCCTGCACCGCGTTCCCTCCGGCCTGACCGTTTGCCCCCATTGCGGCCGCGAACTGAAACCCTGGCGGGCGGACAAATGGGTGTTGGCTTTCAGCCTGCTGACGCTGTTGGGCTTATGGCTGTTCTTCGGCAACGGACTTCAAACCCTGGGGAAAACGCGCGACGTTCTGGCATTGCTGGCTCCTCCTCCCCTGACGCCCGCGGCGAAAGTAGCCGTCGCTGAACCCTCATCCACGCCTACGCCCATACCGGCGGAGCCCACAGCCGCCATCTCCACGCCCGCGCCGCAGATCGAAGAAGCGACCGCCACTTCCACGCCCGAACCAACCGCCACAAGCGCGGCGACCGCCACGCCCCAGCCGACCGCAACCAGCGCGCCCACCATCGCCAAAACTCCCGCGAACGCCTCCACCCCCACCGCCACGGCCACGCCAACCGAGAAACCGTCGGCCACGCCTACCGCCACCGATACGCCTGAGCCGACCGCAACCGCAACCGCAACGGCCACCGCCACTTCCACGCCCTCGCCGACGCCTGAGATTCAGGCCAATGAGTACGTGGTCAAGGCAGGCGACACCCTGAGCGCCATCGCCCAAAAAGTGAATCGCACCATCGAGGCCCTGGCTGCATACAACAAAATCAAAGATCCCACCACCATTCGGGTGGGACAAAAACTGCTCATTCCGCCAGCCGATTACGTTCCTCCCACGCCCACCCCGCGACGCCCCACCAAAACGCCTACTCCCACAC
>JALXAF010000192.1 GCA_026992375.1 Anaerolineae bacterium | reverse complement strand
AAAATCACCTCGCTGATGCTGTGCCCGGTCTTGACCGTAACCGGATAATCATCTCGCTGGGTGACCCACAGGCCCGAAAGCGCAGCGGCGTAGCCTGTCAGCTTGGCCGCTGAACGCACCTTGGCTCCCGCAGAGCCCGCCAGCACCAGATGGAACTTGCCATCCAGCTTGCTGCTGAACTGGGGCTCGATGGGTTTGACGGGCAACGAGGGCTTGCCTTGCATCTCCGCGGCCAGCTCCCTCATGCGATGCGCATAATCTCGCACATCGCGCTGGTAGAGCAGGCCCGTCTCCATGCCCAAATCATCCACCAGCCGCAGCATATCCTTGCGGCCAAAATCATTGTTGGGCGCAAAATATGCGGTGCACAGCTCCCAGATATCCAGCAAGGCGAAGCCGTCGTACTGGATGGCCTCAACTATGCGCTCGGGCAAATCCTTGTCGAAGGCGGTCCCGCGATACACATATCCCGCGCCATTTTCGCCCACAGTGGCGCAGATATCCAGGGGCCATTCGGGATTGCCGCGGCGAGTGGTGGCGGTGATGGCCCCGTGAGGCGTGGTCACCGAATGCTCGCCGCCGGTCATGCCGAAGTTGAAATTGTTGAAAACAAGCACCGTCAGGCCCACATTGCGCCGGGCCGCGTTGATGAGGTGCGTACCGCCAATGCCCGTTCCCCCATCGCCGATGAAGACAATGACGTTGAGGTCGGGATTGGCCAACTTAATGCCCGTGGCGTAGGCGATGCTGCGTCCGTGCAGGCCATGAAACGCGTTGGTGACGAAATACTGATCGCTCAACCCCACGCAGCCGATGTCGCTGACGATGACGGTCTGGGTGGGGTCGACTTGCAATTGGGTCAGAGCCTTGTCCAGATGATTGAGCACCAGTGCGTGACCGCAACCGGGGCAAAAGGGGAAAGGCCGTTCATTTTTATAGGTCGTGCGGGGATTTTCCGCTTGAATTGGCGCAGTGACTGCCATGATGTTAGCTCCGTAGGGGAGACTGGAGAGAAGTCGGTGATGAAGAGTCGGAGAACCTTTTGCCTACCGGCTTCATGCTATCAAATCAATTGGTTGCGTCCTTTCTCGGTAAAGAGCAAAGCGCTTGATTGTGTCATTCTGAGGGAGCGTAGCGACCGAAGAATCTCAGCGCCTGCAAAGGAGTAGATTCTTCGCTTCGCTCAGAATGACACATACGAGCATGGCGCTTCTCTCAACTCATTTTGGACACACTCAAATCAACTCGATGAACTGTTTCGGGGTGATGAGCAGGCCGTCGGCCCGATCCAGGCCGATGATCTCGGGGGGCAGCGTCTGATTCCAGGCGGCGTTGCGATAGATCAGCCGCTCGATCTCGCGGATGTATTGACCGTGATTCAGCTCGGCCACGACGATGCGCTTGTGGCCCGCGGCAGCGTCCAGGATGAGGCACTCGGGCGCAGGCCACAGGGTGTGCAATGTCAGGCCGCTGACAGGCCGCCCGGCCGCCCGGCTGATATCCACCGCCTCGCGCATGGCCCGGGCCGTGGCCCCATAGCCGATGAGCAGCGTCTCCGCCTCTTCCTGCACATCGGAAACGCCAAACTCGATCTCATGGCGATGGTTGAGTATCTTCAGGCGCAAGTGATCGTTGAGCCGCTTCACCTTCACCGGGTCTTTGGTCAGAAAACCGTGCTCATCATGGCTGGAGGTGGTGAACCGGGTGATGTGCGGGCCGCCGTAAGGGCTGGCGGGGGGCGGCTCGTCAATGGGATCGAAATCGTAGGGAAGATACGTCTCTTCGGGCCGCAGCCGGGGATCAGGCCGCCCGGTGACCGCGTTCACCCGCACGCCCGACACTATCTCGGGCTCGGGACGCTGCCGGGGAACCAGCGGCCGCGATCGCACAGGCACATCCTCGTATTCATCCAGCTCGACCGTGGCCATGG
>JALXAF010000191.1 GCA_026992375.1 Anaerolineae bacterium | reverse complement strand
CCCAGCAGGATCAACCCCAGATCGCTGTATGCGATGCGCTGGCCGGGTGGATAGGCCAGCTCGCGACGCTGGAAAATAGTCTCGATGCGGCGGATGCGGCGTTCGGGCGGAATGAGGTGGGGCGGGGGAACGGGCCGGGGTTCGGGGACATTGAGGAACAAGGCCCGCCAGGGCGCCAGGCCCGATGTGTGGGTAAGAAGGTGACGAAAAGTGACGCCCCGGACATCGATCTCATCCCCGACCTTTCCCGCCAACGGTGGCGCCATCTCGCGGCTGATGGGGTCTTGAACCGGGGCGATGAACCGCGTGGGGCCGAATTCGGGCAGCGCCTCGACTACGGGAGCGTCGACGCTCACTCGGCCTTCCTGCACCAACGACATGAACGCGGCGGCGGTGAAAAGCTTGCTCAACGAGGCCAGATCGAAGCGGGTTTCAGGCGTAACGGACGGATGGGAGGGGTCGGCGTTTTCGGGCCCGTAGACGCGCTGGAACAGAATTGCGTCATCCCGGGCGATGAGTAGGGACGCGGCGGGAAAAACCTGCCCCAACGCGTTTCGCATGAGATCGTCAATGGCTTTCAGGTTATTTTTTTGCATCATGGCGTGCGCGTTGCTTACAATGGCGGCATGAAAGAATCAATCCTCATCCGCCCGATGAAATCCGCCGATGTCGAGGCTTGCGCCCACATCATGGACGAAAACCCGTTGTGGCGGCGCTATGGCGTCACCTTCGAGAACGCCCGCCAACGATTGGCCAGAGCTGTGGCCGCGAAGGAGATGCTTTTTGTGGCGGAAGCGGCGGGTCGGGTGGCGGGCTTTGTGTGGTGCGTCGAGGGAGGCGCTTTCGCGCGCAGCGGCTACATCCCCCTCATTGGCGTACATCCGGAGGTCACCGGGCAAGGCGTGGGCGGGAAGCTGATGGACCGCGCCGAGGCCTTTCTCGCCCGCAGTTCGTCCGATATCTTCCTCACGGTGTCCGATTTCAACGATAGCGCGCAGCGCTTCTATCGGCGGCGGGGCTACCGGCAGACGGGTGCGCTACCCGATTACGTAGTCTCGGGCGTGACGGAGCTGATCTTCTGGAAACGACTGGAGCGAGAGTAGGCGCAGGACGGGGCGGAAGAGCGCGGCGTCCCAGCCCTCAAACAAAACAACGCCAGGCGAAAAACCTGGCGTCGGCGGAAAGGCGACGGCGGGATTCGAACCCGCGATGGAGGTTTTGCAGACCTCTGCCTTAACCACTTGGCTACGTCGCCGTACATCGCTATTTTACGCTATCTGCAAGGCCGTTGTCAAAACGTAGCCATTTCAAATCAATAACTTCAAATTGGGCCCGGCAACAAAGAATTGCTGCTGAGGAGGGCCTTCTATCGCAGAGGTGAAAACCCCGAAAAAGGGATGTCACTCCCAGATGCCCTCTTACGGCCTTCTGCGCGGCTTGCCGCGACTCTTGCGCCTGGGCCGAGGGGCTTTGGGGCGAACGTGACGGGGCTGTTTGGGATTCAGGCCTAGCGCCCGCAAAAGGTTGCGTCGCTCATTCTGGGTGAGATCGCGCCACTGGCCCGGCTGCAGTTTGCCAAGCGTCAGCGGACCGATAGCCACCCGCACCAGACGCAGGGTGGGATGCCCCACGGCAGCGGTCATGCGCCGCACCTGTCGCTTCTTTCCTTCTCGCAGCACGATGCGCAACCAGGGCGTGGGATGATATTGACGCACCTCGCGCGGGGGAACTGCGGGCGCATGATCCAGCAATTCGACCTGCGCGGGCGCTGTCTTTTCCCCCTTGATGATGACGCCTTCTCGCAATTTTTGCAACGCGACCTCGTCCGGCAGCCCTTCCACCTGGGCCAGATACACCTTGGGCAGTTTCCAGCGAGGATGCGTGACCCGATGCAGCACCTCGCCGTCATCGCTGAGCAGCAACAACCCCTCGCT
>JALXAF010000190.1 GCA_026992375.1 Anaerolineae bacterium | reverse complement strand
CGCTTGAACTGCGGCGGCAGGTGCTGGAGCGAATCTACGGATTGACCGAATCGCAGATCCAGACGTCGCTCGATTCGTTCCGGTTGCGGCGCGATGTCATCGATCGGTATGAGCGACGTCGGGTCGAAGTGGTCGTCCGCAGCGAGCTGGAGGATTTCATCTCGCAGCGCGAACCGTGGGACCAGCTGGAATTTGATCTGATCCACGAATTCATCTCCGACATCATCGAGCGTCTGAAGACCGATCGAATCGATCTGGATGTGGCGATCATCCCCCGCCAGCTGTTTCTGGTGAACTACGAGATTCTGAATCGGGAGGTCATCATCTTCGATCTGGGACACGTTTTTCTGAGACAGAATCATCGCAACGTCATCGAGCATTTCCTTAACGAGATTCAGGACTTTCAACGCCACCCCCTGACACTGCACGACCGTCCCGAAGTGATCCGATTTCTGGACACGAATCTGAAGCAAGCTGCCAGCGCTCGACGGGCTGGTCACAAACGCCGGAAAGAGAACGCATGAATTCGCTGACCCAGTCGCTGGCCGCGACGATCGAGCGATTGATCGAAGTGGAATCCACGGAAGAGAATCATTCGGCCCTGCACGCGGTCATCGATCGGGTTGGCCAGTTCTTTGCCGACAGTCCCGTGTCGATCCATCCTTTCAGCCACAATGGTTATCCATCCCTGGTCCCCCCGTCACGCCCGCCGCGACCACGCCTCCTCCCCGTGCCTCCGCGCCTGTCGTCACGCCGCCGCCCTCGCCCACGGTCGTCGAAAGCCCGGCGGATCAGGATCAGATCGCGGGCTGGGCCTATGTCGCCGTCCTGCGCTCCGAGCTGCGAGACGAGCCCGCGGGCAAAGCCATCGCCACGCTCTCCGCGGGCCAGCGGCTGGATATTCTGGCCGCCAGCGGCGAGCGGGACTGGCTTTATGTGCGCTGGCGGCCCGCCCCCGACAAAGCCCCGATGGAAGGCTGGGTGCTGGCCCAAGACGTCCACTACTTCGTCGATCCTCAGGACATTCCCGCTCTGTCGCCGGCCAGCGCCGCCGCCAGCGCCGCCGCCACCCCCTACGCGCCGCAGACATTGGCCGAGGTTATCGCCCGCACGCTGAATTTGCGCGCCGGGCCGGGCGTGGATCAGCCGGTGATAGCACAGCTCCATCGCGGCGATCAGGTGCAGTTGCTGGGACGCACCGAGAACAGCCAGTGGCTCAAAATCGCCACGGAACAGGCGGAATTTGGCTGGGCGGCGGCCCGCTGGCTGAAGGCCGACATCCCGCTGGATGAGCTGCCGGTCCTCGCTCGGGCGACCACCCGCGTCCCCGCCCCAGCGCCCGCACCCCGGGGCCGCATTCTGTTCCAGGATCGACCAGGCGGCGATATTTACCTCATCGACGCCAGCGGCCGCGGACTCAAACGCCTCGCCGCTGGTCTCGATCCCGCATTCAGCCCTGATGGCGAACAAATCGCCTTCGCCCGCTGGGACGGCGACGGAGACGCGATCATGGTCATCGGCGTCGATGGCCGCGGCCAACGCGTCGTCGTGCAAGACAACAAGCCCCGCTCGCCCACCTGGTCGCCCGACGGCCAGAAGCTCATCTACGATCGCCTGGATAAAATACAGAGTTGTCGCAGCACACCCTTTGGGTGTCTCACCGATGACGAACTTCGCTGGCGTTTTTCGGGCCATGATTGCATGACAACGCCCCGCGGTGCATTGTGCATCGATGATTTCCCTCCCGTCCATCGCACCGTCACCAGCCTGAAAGCCATCATCCTGCCCGAAACCAGGTTGGTGGATGTCCCGGCAACGCCCTATGCCGTGGCCCCGCGTCATCACCCCACCTTGCCGCGGGCGCTTTACCTGGGCCATGCGGGCATGGCCGTTGCCTTCACCGAGGGCGACCGCCCGCCCCAGGCCATTGCCGCTTATGATGAATTTGGCGCGCCAGTTTACAGTCCCGATGGGCGTTACATCTATGTCAGTCGAAGGGACGGCGATAGCTGGAACATCTGGCGCTATAACGCGGACGGCCGCGAGCCGACGCCGCTAACGCACACACCGGGCCTGCGACAGCGCCCCATCGATAACGTGGCGCCTGCGGCGTCGTCCGATGGACGGTTCATTGTTTTCCTCACCGATCGCAACGGCCCCTGGCAATTGTGGATCATGGATAGCGACGGCGGCAATCAGCGCCCCTTCGCCCCACAGGCTTTGAGCAATATCGAATTCCAGTTCGATTTCAGCCGCGCCCGCATGACCGATTGGAAGTGAGACATGTCTTCATCATTTTTTGATACAGCAGCTTATGGCGGCGAAGGCTGGCGATCGCGTATCACCAGCACCGCCGAAGAAATCGGGCGATTATGGGCCGATTGCGGTCAAAACAGCGAATGGGCGCCACTCAAAGCCGTGTTGTTGCATCGCCCGGGACCCGAGTTGCTGGTGGATGACGCGGACGCGGCGCAATTGCTGGCCCCTGTCGATCTGGCACGGGTTCAGGCGCAGCACGACGCGCTGGCCCAGGCGTATCGAGACGCCGGGGTCACGGTGCACATGGCGTCGCCCGACGTCGCGCCGCCTCCCAACCTGATGTTCGTGGCAGATCTCATGTTTATGACGCCCGAGGGCGCGATTCTGGCCCGACCCGCCTCGCAGGTGCGCGCGGGCGAGGAGCGCCTCATCGCCCGTCGCCTGGCCGCGCTAGGCGTTCCCATCCTGCGTAGCGTGCATGGCCGGGCCACATTCGAGGGCGCGGACGCGATGTGGCTCTCGAAGCGCAGCGTGCTGGTGGCTGAGGGCCTGCGCACGAACATCACGGGGCGGGCGCAGGTTGCCGCCATCTTGGCTGAAATGGATGTGGAGATCATTCCGGTGGGGCTGCCGTTTGGGGCCATGCACCTGATGGGCTCCTTGCGCATCGTGGATGAAGATGTGGCTATCGCCTGGCCCGGACGCACGCCCTTCGCCGCGGTGCGAGCGTTGCGCGAGCATGGCTACGCCGTCCATTTTCTACCCGATGAAAACGAGGCGATGGAGGGCTTCGCCCTCAATTTCATGACTTTGGGCCAGCGTAAAATCCTCATGGCTGCGGGCAACCCCATCACCCAAAAATTTTACGAGAAGCTCGGCGTCGAATGCGTCGTTGTGGCCGTCGATGAATTGACCAAGGCCGCGGGCGGCATCGGCTGCCTCACGGGCGTGCTAAAACGCGATCTGCTCGATTGATCGGGCGCTATTTCCGCAGGAATCGGTGGGCGATCAACGCGAAGATGATGTAGAGAATGGCCAGGATGATCAACGCGAACTTGACGACCGCTGCCCAGTGTGCGCCCGCCGCCGCCGTCTCCGTTGCACCGCCGGTCAACATTTGCCAGAGAAAGTAGTTTTCCAGGGCGTCCAACAGGCCAGCGACGCCCATGCCCCAAGCCATGAGTGCGCCCAGGCTATGGATAAAGCCCGGACGTACCTCCGCCAGCCATAGCGCGGCCATCGCCAGGGTGACGGCGTAGGCCAGCATGTAAAGATAATCGAAGCCCAGGCTGAACGCCGCGTGCAGACGGGCGTTGGCGTCCCAACTGGCGAGAATGCGGCCCGCCTCGGCCGCGCTGCCAGCGAGTTCATACGAGACGATGCCCTGGGGCGCGGCTGCTGTCTGCAATGCGCCATCGATGACTTGTAGCGCCAGGGTCGCGATGAGGGTCAGGGCCAGAAACAGCCAGAAAAGGCGTTTACGCTGTAATGCCGTCAGATTCAAAAATGGATGGGACATGATGGTTCTCCGATTTTGGGCGACGAAAGTAAGGGGGCGGATATAGAACGCAGATGACGCAGAAAAAAAACAGATAAAATCAGCTCAACAGGATTTCAGGAGGCATTGGCTTTACCAGACCCGTCGGATTGCGAAGCCGGCTGGATGCAGAGAGCTCTCAGGGCGAATTCGCAATCCGCCCGGCATCTCACCCCCTGAAATCTAAAAGAACCACAAAATCAAAACAATCTGCGAAAATATGCGTGTATCAGAGGTTTCTGCGTTCCATTCTTGCTCCTTATCGGCCTGCAGCGGCTCATGGCGTCTGGCTAAAAATCGCTCGCTCCAAATAGCCCTTCGATGTCGGAGATGTCGGGCATCTGGATATCGACGAGTTGGCCCTGGGCGTCGATGATGATCTTGAAGCCCAGGGATTTCAGCAACTCCCGGGCCTGGGGCGGCATCCCCTGATCCACATTTTCATCCATGTGCGCAATCTGATATTCCAGCGCTGTCTTGGTGAAGATGTCGTCCTTACCCATCAATTCCAACATGCCGCGGATGGCCACATCCTTATTTTCCAACACATGATTTTTGAAGAATTGCAGAACCTGTCGATCGATGCCCGCCGCGTCCAGATGACGCAGGAATCCGGCGTCATCATAAAGATAGCAGGCGTCTGCTCCCACCCAGCCGACTTCGAGCGGGCGGTTTTCTTCATCGTAAATGAGACCTTCGAACATCGCTGAAAGGGCCATGCCAAACACCTCCTCCATGACGGCGAAACGGGATGGCTGTCCGCCGCCGGAATAGCTTTTCTTGCATTCTGCCACGAAATCACCTTTCGTGCGAATCTGGGGATGCTCCAACTTTCATTCCCAGTGGCGTGCATTCAGCTCGAAGAAAGAGAGCCACCCTGGTCATTATCTGAGAACGCTCTATCCATTTCCCACACGAGCCGCGTCCGAAAGGCTCCGCCTTTCTCTATGCGCCTAACAACTGGCGTATAATGAGCCGAGGAGTATGAACGCGGCGTGATCGGCTTCATCGGCCCACCCGCTCCCTCCAGTTTACCCGATCAACAATTTCTCGCACTCCATTCATTAGAACGAGTCGACACATGATCCACATCATCGGTTTGGGCCCGGGCGATCCCGAACTCATCACCCGGCGAACCTGGACTCTCATCACCGAAGCATCCGAAATCTTGGTGCGCACCCGAGAACATCCGGCGGTGGACACGGTGGCCCGACACACCGTCGTTCACAGCTATGATCATCTCTACGAAAGCCATGATGACTTCACCGCCGTATATGCAGCCATCGCCGCAGACGTAGTCGCGCGCGGCCAACAGGGCGACGTCATCTACGCAGTTCCGGGCGCCCCCTCGGTGGCCGAGATGACCCCACAGCTCATTCGCAAGCAGGCTGAAGCCCTTGGTATCCCCGTCACCCTTCATCCTGCGGTCAGTTTTCTGGAACCCACCTTCGCCGCCCTGGGCGAAGATCCCATCCACGGCGTACAGATCGTAGACGCCCAAACACTGGCCAATGAACGCCATCCTCGCGGATCTCAGGGCATGGGGCTGCTGATCCCTCAGCTTTACAGCCGTTTGCTGGCGGGAGACGTCAAACTCACCTTGATGAACGTCTATCCTGATGATCACCCCGTGACCCTCATCTCCGGCGCGGGCTCGCCCGATCTGCGCCTGCGGCGAATGCCCCTCTACGAGCTGGATCGCAGCGACGATTTCGATGATCTGACCACATTGTGGACGCCGCCCCTGGCCCGCCCCGCCACCTATGCCGACCTGCAGGAGATCATCGCCCATTTGCGAGCGCCCGATGGTTGCCCCTGGGATCGCAAACAGACCCACCAGAGCCTACGCCCCTATCTGCTGGAGGAGACCTACGAGGTTCTGGACGCTCTGGATGCGGAAGATAGCGAGGCGCTGAAGGAAGAGCTGGGCGATCTGCTCATCCAGGTGGCGCTGCATGTGCAAATCGCGACCGAGGAAGGAGAGTTCAAGCTGCCGGACGTGATCAGCCATGTGGTGGAAAAGCTCATCCGTCGACATCCCCACGTTTTTGGCGATGTCAGTGTGCGTAACGCCGAGGATGTAGCCCGCAACTGGGAGGCCATCAAGCAGGAGGAGCGCAAACAAAACGGCGAGGCGGAGAAAAAGAAAACCCTGCTGGATGGCATTCCCGCTGCCCTGCCCGCGCTCTCTCGGGCCCAAACCTACGTCTCCCGTCTCTCCCGGGTGGGCTATCCCCTGCCCGCATCCGCCCCCCTGACCGAGGCGGAACTGGGACGCCGACTATTGGCCCTGGCCGAGCTTGCCGAGGTTTGGGACCTGGACGCGGAGGCGGCGCTGCGCACCGAGAGCGCCCGCCTGCGCGATGCACTCATCGAGCTGGAACGCCAGGCTGCGGAGCAAGGCGTTGACTTTATGGCGTTGGACGATGAACAAAAGCGGGCCATGTGGTTGCAATGGCTGCTTCGTAAATAGAACGCAGATGCCGCAGAAAAAGCTGATCTACGCAGATAAAACAGATAAAATCAGGATAATCTGCGAGAATCTGTGGGCATCAGATGTGTCTGCGTTCTATTTTCATTCCTTATCGGCGTGCTGCCACTCATGGCGTCTGTTCCATAAATAAAGGCATTGGCGTTGCCTGAAAAGGCCGCCAGACCAAAGCCGGGCGAGGCCGCAACGAGCGTCAAACATCAATCGTCAAACGTCAGGACACGACGCATGACGTTTGGCGAAGTCGGCCTCCCGCACCGAGTGGCGTTTGCCACGCCCGCCCGGAGATGAAGTCACCAGACTACAAATCGCCCCGCAGGGGCGCTGTTTCTAGTACAAGAGGGCGTAAGTCGTTGTGTCGTTGGCTGCTTGCGCTTGCGCCCAACCGGATTCGCAATCCGACGGGTTGGGCAGGAAAAGTGCGTCGGATCACACATCCGGCGCGACGCATCATCATAGCAAACCATACAATCATTTCGGCCTTC
>JALXAF010000189.1 GCA_026992375.1 Anaerolineae bacterium | reverse complement strand
TCTATTCTTGCTCAACGGCAGCATCCCCCACATGCTCATCTTTGTGATTGTTTCGTGGATGCTACTGTTGCTCACATTTCCCCGCAAGGAGGCCTGGGAGGAGGCGAAGATGCTGTTCGAGAAGCAGCAACTGATGCGGAGATAAGGGGCTACGCAATTCGGGCGCATCATCACTTTTACTTTATTTTCAACAAAAGGAGCGTGACATGAGCAGCAGTAAAATCCATCGCAAGGCATTCTGGCTGGCAATTTTGATCATCCTGGGCCTGCTGCTTCCGTGGCGGCAAAGCTATGCGGTTGACGGGCCGGTGGTTTGGACATCAAAAGGCCCGTTTGGCGGTTCTGTGCGGGCCATCGCCATCGATCCCGAGAATCCCGACATCCTCTACGCGGGCACATCTGGGGGCGTATATCGCAGCGAAGATGGCGGAGAGCACTGGCAGCTTACATCACGGGATTTCACCTATCCGATCTCTGCTCTGGCCCTCGATCCCGGCCATCCTCACGAACTTTACGCCGGAACGCTGACCCTTGGTTTTTTCAAAAGTGAAGATAGCGGGCATAGCTGGCGGCGGTTGGATTTCGGAGAGTACAAAATGCCCGGCATCAAAACGCTGACTATTACGCCGCCGGTCGCACCTGATGGGGATACAACAGTCTATGCCGGAACGACATCGAGTCTCTTTCGCAGCATTGATCGCGGCGACACCTGGCAACTACTGCGGTACTTCTATTACATCAATGCCGTGGCGGTGCATCCCCAGCAGCGGTGGGTGCTGTATGTGGGCACAGATTCGGGCCTGTACAAGAGTTTCGATGATGGGGAACACTGGACGCCCATCGGCGAAGACATTCCCGAAGAATTGGACATCCAATCGCTTGTCATCGATCCCGAGACGCCCGGCACGATCTACGCGGGCACATACGGCGGGGGCGTCTATAAAAGCATCGATGCTGGCGTGAGCTGGACTGCCAGCAACCAGGGGATCGAAAATGGCTTTATTCTCACCCTTGCCATCGATCCTCAGACGCCAAACACGCTCTACGCGGGGACGAAGAAGGGGGTGTTCAAGAGCGAGGACGGCGGTGCTTCCTGGCGTCATCTGGTGGCTGATAGCCAGGTGGATGCGTTGACGCTCTCTCCTGAGAATCATCGCAAGGTCTACGCAGGTCCACGCGGGCAGGGCGTGATGAAGAGTGAGGATGCAGGCGTAACATGGGCCGCCAGCAACCAGGGTCTGACGAATCTTGGCGTGTCAGTGATGCTGCCTTCGCCCGTCGAAGCGGGTAGCTTTCTGGTGGGATCGAATCACCTGTGGCTGTGGAACAGGAGCCAAAACACCTGGCGAGAAACAACTTATCCCGACTCTGTTACGGCGCTTGTCCAACAAGCCGACGCCCCTCAAACACTCATTGCGGCCAGCAGTAATCACGTCTACAAAAGTGAGGATAGCGGCGTGACCTGGCGAGAGATAAGCACTCTGGGGATTATCACAGTGCTGGTCAACCATCCCAAAGACGCCAAAACGCTCTATGTTGGCACCTGGAGCGCTGTTTACAAAAGCAGTGACGGGGGAGAAACCTGGAAGAAAACAGCGCTTACCGACGTGATAGTGGGAGACATTCTCCTGGACCCGGACGATCCGCAAGTGGTGTATGTGGGAACCTGGGGCCACGACAAAATGTACAAAAGCGAGGATGGCGGCGATTCCTGGCGAGTGATTAACCAGGGAATCACGTCCGATCGCGTGACGGCCCTGGCTATGGATCCGGATGACTCGCAGACGCTGTTTGCCGGCGCCTACGGTCGGCTCTTCAAAAGCGAGGATGGCGGGGAGAATTGGCGCATGGTGGGGGAGGACACCCTGCCATTCACCTATTTCAATGTTCTGACCTTCGACGCCCGCGCTCCAAAGACCCTTTATGCCGCCACTTACT
>JALXAF010000188.1 GCA_026992375.1 Anaerolineae bacterium | reverse complement strand
GTTATAAAGGGGGGCCAGGTCCAGCGGCCAAGGCTGCAAAACTGACGAACGCTGTCTTGAACGTTGGCTCAGCAGGCCTACCTTAGTAGTTACGGCGAATTTCACGGGCGGATGACGCGAAGCCTCTATTTGGCGAGGCCAAAGTGCATAACAGCGGTTAATGCAGGACGTAGCGATATGCATCCGCCAGCGTAAAATGGGCCTCATCCACCAGATCGGCGTGTTCGTCGAACCAGGCGTGGATGAGGCCGTTTCGATCATAGAAATCGGCCTCGCTTTCCACCAGCCACACACTCCGATACCCGGACGTCAGCGCCGCAAGACGCTGGGGAATAAGAGACGCGTCGGGCTCGCGATTGGCGTAAGGAGCCTCGGCCCAGGGATAATCGCCATGATCATAATAGCGGTAGGTGTAGCGGATGTAGGGCATCAGAAAGATGGTGAGCTCATCGGATGCCCGGCGGGGCGCGACATAGGCCGCAGCCGCCCGCAAGTCGGGCTTGATGGGCGTGGTCATCTGCCGCCAGCCCTGGTGCAACTGGAACCCGACCAATCCCAAAAGCAACAGGCCTGCCAGCCACCGGTTTTGCCGGGCGACTTGCAAGGCCCCCAGCGCCAGCAGCAACGCCAGCGCGGGCAGGGTCCAGATCATGTAGCGATCGGTGAAAAGCGGGGTGATGAGGGTGACGAGAAAAAACGTCAGCGGCGGCAATAGCCACCACCCACTCAACAGCGTCAGCGTTTTCCTTTTGAAAGGAGGCAGCAAGAAGGCCGCGGCAAACAGAAAGATGGGAAGCGCGAAAAACCATCTGAAAGCCGTCAGAATTCCCTGAATCTGCACCGTCAGCAACGTGTACAGCATTCGGGAAAGGGGGACGAAGGCGTGGCCGGTTCGGAAATGGATGTCGGTGAGCAAAGTCCACTGCCAGCCGACAAGGGGAAGATAGGGCAAAATCAGCAGGGCGAAAGCTGCCAGAGCGGTAAGCCATCGCTTGCGCCAGTTCGGGAGCGCAAGCATCCAGAAGGCTTGCAAGGGCAAGACTAACGTCGCCAAAACGTGAATGTAAAACCCGATGCTGGTGAAAAAATACCACAACGCCCATCGCCGCCAGCCGCCCTTTTCCATTCCCGCATTGAAAAACCACAGGGATAGCAATACCGTCACCACGACCAGCGCATACATCCGGGCTTCCTGGCTGTACCAGACATGGTAGGGATTGACCGCCAGCAGCAATGCGGCCAGAAGCCCGCCCCCAACGCCCGTCTTCCGCCCGAACAGCGATCTTCCCCACAGAAAGATGATGGGGATGGCGAGCGCGCCCATCACAGCGCTGGGGAAACGCAGGGCGAACTCGCTGTGTCCGGCTGCGGCCAGCCACGGGCGCAGCAGAAGATAGAAAAGCGGCCCGTTTTCGCCCGGCCGGGTGAAGGCCGCCAGCACCTGCGGCAGGGCCCGGGTGGCGAAACGCAAGCTATCCACCTCATCCCGCCAAAGAGATTGCGAGGTCAATCCGGCCAGACGCCACCCCCAGGCCCCCAGCAACATCCCCAGCATCAGTAAACGTTGGAGGTCGGTTAGCAGCCGGGAGCCCGGCCGTCGCGCCTCGCGTCGATCCTGTGCCGCCATCTCATCCCTCACATCTGATGTTCGCCCCGCCCCGATTGCTCGCTCAGCTCTTGAGCGCGACGATGCAGATAGTAGAGGAAGATAGCCAACACGATGAACGCGATGAGACCCAATCCCAACAGAAAGTAGAAGCTGTACAATACGAATGTATCGATAAGGTTGACCAGATTATCGCTGGGGCCCGGCGTGGCGGTGACGGTGATGGGTTGGGTGAGGGTGACGATGGGCTCGATGATGGCGGGCGGCGTCAGTTGCGGGGGCGGCGCCGGGGCCACAAACGTGGCCGTAGGCTGGGGAATGATCGTGGCGGAG
>JALXAF010000187.1 GCA_026992375.1 Anaerolineae bacterium | reverse complement strand
GAGTGGGCATGAGAGTGGAGATTGGGATCAGGATAGGATGAGGGAACGTAGCCAGGTTGGCGCGGGAAGCCACTCCCGTAATGCGTGATGCGTAAGGAGCTCACGGATTACGCATTACGCATCACGTTGGTTGCAGACTCGCCCACCGTGGGCTTCGAGTCATTTTTGCAAACCAACGCTATTTTCGGAGCAGATAGTCTTCCAGGGCGAAGAGGTCCTGGATGGCGCGGGCGTAGGGTTCGGCGTTATCTTAGGAGGTCCGGGGACGGTGATTGAATTCGATGCAGAGGACAGACGTGGAGGTGTAAACATACAGAAACTTCAAGAAACTTATGACATCGTAAAAAAACATTAACACAGCATTCGCAAAATCACCAAGAAACATATCACAAAAACCCCCGCAAAAACAGGGGGACAGGTTAAATCTACATTAGAAAAGGGTGAAAATCTTTCATTTCGCCACAACAGGCAGGCGAACTGTATCACCTCCGGAATCCAATTGCACCCGGCCGCCAATTCCCGACTCAGCAACGTCAAGCCATCCAATTGCGCCGTCTTATGGGCTATTCACTCCCACACAACATGCCCGAAGGCCGTGAAGTCCCGCTCTCGCACCTGACAGGTGGAGCGAGCGCCCGCCAAACCAGGGTAACCAGCGCGTGCTCACCCGCTGGCCACGGCTAACAAAGATGATGAGCAGAGGTTAAAATTTCGTCCTCGCGAAAACCTTTTGAAACGGGTTTAAGCTGACGTCAGGGACCACGAAAGCGCCGGGGCGAAGAAAAATCGCAGGCAACGGCACAAGCGCGACCCAATACTGGAGATACACCTTCAGCGGGCCAAAACTCAGCGCAAAAACCGGGTCGAGGCTCCAGAGCAACATCAAAACGCCCGCAATGGACATGGGCTATAGAAGAAAACTGGTTGATTGCCCATAAGATGCAACGATCATCATGAATGAAGCATACCCGAAACGGGAATTTAGCCCAAAATCCTCGGAGGCCTTCGGCGCCGACAACGCACCGAAGGCCCCCGAATGATGTTATTGTCCAAAATCGATGCGCAATCCGACCTGCGTCCAGCGCCCGCTGGTTACAGGCGCATTCTCGCCGCCGGTTTCGTAACGCCCATGTCCATTCAGCAACACAGCGCCGGCTCCCTCCGTTCGCAGATGGATGGATTCGCCGCGCAGACACACGATGATCTCATCCGCATTGCCCAGAGCAAACTCGCCGTCAAATCCCTTCCAGCGCACCCAGCCGCTGGCGAATTCCTGGCGCACGCCCGCCCCCGTAATGGTCGGCGTATCCACATCGCCGCCATCGAAATACCAGAGCACGCCATTGCCGCTGATGGTGACGATGTCTGAATTTCCTGTCATGCAGGCCCGGCCACGGCCTTCCGCTTCGAGCCAGCCAGACCCAGCGATCGAATCAGCGTTGGCGACCGTCGCGACCATCGCCGTGACCAGAACGAGCGTCAAAGCCAACAATGTAAGTTTCTTCCACATGATTATTGCCTCCTGTGGTGAAGAGAGTGAGATGAAGTTATCCGACGCTCCCAGTATGCTCCCCGAATGTAAACCCCACGTCACCCGCTTGTAAAGAAATCGTAACAAGCGTAAGTTTGGAATTACAGAGGATTTTTTGTAGCGACCAAATACACGTCCAGAAATTAGTTCCCCTTTTCGACCAGGCCGCCAGAGCTTCGCTCCATCCCGGCCCTCCCCCGCCAGTCGCTTCGCTCTTTTGCAGGGGAGGGAGCCGCTGGTTTGCAAGGTTTTTTTTCAGGCGAAGATGACATCCCCCCGCTTGCGGGAGGACTGAGGAGGATTTCTCTCGCAGACGTGAAAACCTCAAAAAGGGGAATAATTTTTAGACGATACGCAAAGAGCAATTCATCACATTTTTTCTTCGTGTCTTGGCGCCTTTGCGCCTTTTGTGATTCGTTAGCCCCGGAGGCAGTAGCAGTTACGATTTTTCTCTCTCAAATTACTGCAAACGCAGCCTCAATCGGACGAGAGTTGACGACAAAACGAAGGGAGGCGATGGAAATGGGACAGGCCGGGTCATAACCCCGGTCAGGAGAGCGACTCACTTCACCTTCAAACTCAGGGTGAAAACAAGCCTGCCATTTTTCACCTTGATGTCGGTGACGCCCGCCTTCTTATCGCCATTTTGGGCAACGAATGCGCCCAGAGCCCTGGCCAAAGCGTTGCTAAAAGTCTTGACCGCCGGGGTGTCGCCAGTCACTCCCGGAATAGTCGAGTTGATAGCATTCACCCAAACGCCGTCCCGCCCTGTCTCGATGGCGAAATCGATGCCGCCCTTTTTCTCCTTTCCCAGCAATTTAAAATTGCCCGTGATGCGCATGATATTGGGCTCGATCAGCTCGATTTTCTCGATCTTGCCCACGAAACCATTGCTCTCGAGGCCGACACTATCAACGATCCCGTTCAACGTTTCTGCGCTCAATGTCATATCGACACTAACAACGCCATTCTCATATCCCAAATTGCCGCACCCCGACGCTGCTATCACCAACAGCGTCAGGGTTAGAAAAATCATCCAACAACGTGCAAGTTTCATCGTTTTCTTCTCCTTGAAAGTAACTGCTAGCGTACTCGACTTTAAGCCTCAAAAGGCCACGAAGGCCCGAAGTTTTTCGAAGGAACGAAGGGAAAATAAAGAAAAACACTTCGCGCCTCTATCTTCTTCATGTCTTCGTGGCAAAAAGTGGTGATGAGACCCTAGTAGCTACCCTTGAAAGCGTTTAGAGCTCGATTGTACCTGCTTACGCCCCCGGATACAAAAACGTATGAGCGATAGCGCACTGATAACGGACGAGAATGTTTGCAATCCAGGTTGGCGTGGGAAGATGGAAGCGTAAAAAAAGAACTTCGCAACTCTGAGCTGAAGTTATTGGGGGCGTCCAAAATAAGTTGGGAAGTTAAAATAATCCATTCACGGGCGGGGCACTTCTTGCCACTGCCAGCGCCGGGGGAAAGTCCCCCGGCCAGAAACAGCGTCCCTGCGGGGCTTAGCCGGATTTATCTTGCCCTATGCTGTAGCCCGGCGACTTCATCGCCAGGCGGACACGGCAAACGCACTATGGCCGATTTTATTTGCAAACATTCATCACTCGGCCCCTGCGATAATTGCTCCAACCGAAATTGGACACACCCAAATTATTTATGAAACGACCCGAAAAAGTGCTAGAATACCTCCCATGCGGCAACAGTACGAACTCACCAACTATGCGCTCATCGATCTCGACGCCATCGCTCGCAACGTGGCGGCGCTCAAGGCCCGGGTGGGAGCCGCCGAGCTCTGGGCTGTGGTCAAAGCCAACGCATACGGCCACGGCGCTGTTCCGACGGCGCGCACAGCTTTGGCCGCGGGCGCGACGCGGCTGGCCGTGGCCCGCATCAGCGAGGGAGCGGCTCTGCGCCAGGCGGACGTCAGCGCTCCCATCCTGGTCATGGGATATCACACGCCCGCCGAAGCTGAAGCCGCGGTCGCCTACGATTTGATTATGACCGTGAACGATGACGCGTTCGCCCGGGCGCTAAACGATCAGGCACGAGATGCAGGCAAGCGGATGCGAGTGCACGTGAAAGTCGACACAGGTTTGGGGCGTTTCGGACTTTTGCCCGACGAATTGCCTTCCTTCCTTCAGCGGCTGACGCACTACCGGCATCTGCAACTGGAGGGATTGTGGACTCATTTCGCCACGGCGGATGAGCGGGACAAGACATTCGCGCACAAACAATTCGCCATGTTTCGCTACGCCGCCTTCCTGGCCCGAGATCGCTTCGATATTCCCATCTTACACGCGGCCAACAGCGCGGCCATCCTGGATATGCCCGAAACCTGGCTGGACGCGGTGCGCCCCGGCATCGCCATCTACGGTCTGTATCCCTCCACCGAGGTGAACGCCACGGTGACGCTGCATCCCGCGCTCTCCCTCATCAGTCATGTGGGCCGGGTGCGTACGCTGCCCCCGGGCGCCAGCGTCAGCTATGGCCGCACTTTCATTGCGACGCGCCCCACCACCGTTGCCTTGCTGCCCATCGGTTACGGGGATGGCGTGCACAGGCTGCTTTCAAATCGCGGCCAGACGCTTATTCGCGGCCAGCGAGCGCCCATCATCGGGCGGGTGTGCATGGACAACATCATGGTGGATGTGACAAACATCGACGGGGTGCAGGAAAGGGACGAGGCTGTGCTCATCGGCCCGCAGGGAGACGATCGCATCACCGCCGAAGAAGTTGCCGCCTGGGCACAGACCATCAACTACGAGGTGACCACGAGCCTGCTGCCTCGGGCCCCCCGCATGTATGCTGACGTCCCCCCTTAACTCCAAGTTTTTTCAAGAAAGTCATTGTTATTCCGGCATTGAAAACCCCAGCGTCGCCTCCAGCCGGACCCGCAAAGCGTCGACGCCTGTGATGAGCAGTACAGCAAAAGCCATGCCGGGGATGAAAAACATCAGGAAATCACGGGGAGATTCTGCGGCGTTCTCAGCCCGAAACAACATCACCACAACCAGCGTTCCCACCAGACTCAGCAGCAGAAACACGCCCGCCGCCGAGAGAAACGCCAGGGGATAGAAGATCGGCGTCCAGCGGCTGTTCACTGCAAAAGTCAGCAGCGCGGTCAGAAGCAAGATAAGGCCCAAATCGCTCCAGCCTGTGAGCGCTGGTCGGGGATTAGGATCACGCCAGAAGACCTGGTTGAAGAAGGGCAGGAAGAACATGCTCACGGCTACGCCCTGCAACATGCCCGTCATCAGCCGCAGGATGTTATGCGGCGCGTAGAGAAAAGGCTCTTGGGTAAGCAGAAAAATATAG
Organism: Anaerolineae bacterium; assembly: GCA_026992375.1. Classification (GTDB taxonomy): domain Bacteria; phylum Chloroflexota; class Anaerolineae; order J102; family J102; genus M2005. The sequence goes on along the minus strand of JALXAF010000187.1, from coordinate 1,942 downwards.
GAATTCACGCCGTCGAAGGCCCAGACCGCCAGAAAAAACGCCAGCGTGACCATAATCCAGCGCGAAGGCAAGCCCGCAGCCCGCAATCGGCCCCGAACCAACGCCATGAAAAAGCCCGCCATTACACCCAGATATTGGCCCGAGCAGCGGGCGCACAGCGGCATTACTAGATCGCCGAAGACGTAAGTGCGCACCGTAATCTGGTGACAGACCGCGTAGCCCACTGCATCGGCCAGTGCCAGCGGCCCCTCCTTCAGCCCCCAGGCAGCGCTGCCAAGCGCGATGAGAGCGGATAGAAGCAGCAACCAGCGGCCGGGGTGCCGGCGTTTCGGGCGAGAATCAGTCATGGGCGATAGCATACCACCGGGTCTGGTGAAACATCAAACCGCCTTATTACCTCATCAATGGAATGCTTGCTCGCTGAGCAAAAAAATCTCACGCAAAGACGCAGAGCCGCAACGGAAAAGAGAGGCAAAGAAAAGCCTGTCGTCTGAAAAATCATCTGCAAACCAGCGGATATCTCCCCAGCAAAGGAGTGAAGCGACCGGCGAGGAAGGGCTGGAGCGGAGGCGAATCTCTGGCGACCTGGCCGAGAAAGATATCTAATTTCTGGACATGAGCTTTGCATGAGATTAGCTTTTTTGTTCCAACTTGTCCGAGTTAGGCGAATTGGAGGGCGAACCACACTGATGTCTACCCGATGTGCTATCCCAATTTGACAAACCTTGCTATAATCTCAAAGAGCAACATCTGGCTCTACTGAAAAGATCTCCACCATGGAGGCACAGAGCACCTGGAGAAAGAAAAAGGTGAGATTTGGAGAGAAGTTTCTCTGGAAACTACCATTATTTTCTCCGTGATCTCCGTGGTGAAATGACCTTTTGCAGTAGAATCAACATCTTCTCCCACAAACTCCAAGCTCAAACAAAAAACAATCATGGCGTTACTTGAGATCATCAAAATCGGTGACGCGCGGCTGCGCAAAAAGAGCCGTCCTATCCGCCGTTTTGATAAAAACCTGAAAAAATTCGCTGAGGACATGGTCGACACCATGCGTCAGGCCGACGGCGTGGGCCTGGCCGCGCCCCAGGTAGGCGTCAACGAGCGTCTCATCGTGGTGGAGATGCCCGAGGAGGGCTTCGAGGAGGAGCCCCAGGCGGGCAAGCTGTTCGTGGTGGTCAATCCTGAGATCGTGCGGGCCAAGGGCGACCCTGAACCGGGCGATGAGGGCTGTCTCTCCATTCCCGGCTACATCGGCGAAGTTATGCGCTATCCCATCATCACGGTCAAAGGGCAAGATGTGAATGGCAAGAACATTCGCATCAAGGCTTACGATTTTCTGGCCCGCGTCTTCCAGCACGAGATCGATCACTTGAACGGCGTTCTCTTCATCGATCACATCCAGGATCCGGAGAAACTGCGCCGCATCGTGCATGATCCCGACACCGACGAGTGGCGCGAAGAACCGGCGGGGGCGCTGGTTGGTTAGAGCCGTTATGAACCTTTTGTAAAATTCTAATCGTTTCCCTATCACTCACCTTTCGATTCGCCGCGAATGACGCTGAAAAATCAGATCAGCGCGGATTTTCGCAGAAAAAATCCTTTTCCAATCCAAAAAAATCCGCGGAAATCTGTCGCGTCCGCGTTATCAGCGGCGAATCATGCGGGCAAATGATGTGAATTCTCGATTAGACGAAGCCAAAGTGCATAACAGTTTTTAAATTTGGAATTGCTGACGCCTCCTTTTTGGCTTTGCGACATACATAAACATATATCAGGACGGGTCTTGCCCAGTGGGCCGGTTTTCCATTGATAAGGTGCTAGTCATCGCTTTCCGAGGCTTCGATCACGGTGCGGGCGGCCTCTTTGACCCCGCGCGCCATCTGCTCCCCGGCCTGGGCCAGCTTGTCTGTGGATTCGGCAAAGGCCTTGCCCAGGCGGG
>JALXAF010000186.1 GCA_026992375.1 Anaerolineae bacterium | reverse complement strand
CCGGGCCAGGGCCCAGGCCGCGTGTTCCGCCACCAGCAGCGGACTGCGCCACAGGTGGAATTCGAGCGCGTCCGCCGCAGCGGGATCGCCCCAGTTGCCCGCGGCCACGCAGACGTTGCGCATCAGACCCTCCCATTTGGCCCGCATCACCGGGCTGCCCGCGAAACGCTCGCGAAACGCTGCTTCGTCCAGCGCCAGCAGCTCCAGCAGGGGCGGCGCGATGCGGTCGGGGTGAGGTTGTAGCTGGGGATGGGCCGCGGGCCGGGCGCGGCGGTTCCAGGGGCAGACCTCCTGGCAAAGGTCGCAGCCGAAAATCCAGTTGCCCAGCCTGGGGCGCAACGCCCGGGGGATGGGGCCCCGCTGTTCGATGGTGAGGTAGGAGATGCACAATCGGGCGTCGAGCTGGCGGGGGGCGATGAGCGCGCCTGTGGGGCAGGCGTCCAGGCAGCGGGTGCAGCCGCCGCAGGTTCCTGTGCGACCATCGGCGAAACGCCAGACGAGGTCGTTGCGTCCGGGCGTTTGCGTGCGTTGGGGCGGCGGATCGGGCGTGAGGGCTTCGGGAACCAGCAAGCCGCCCAGGAAGAAGAAGGAGCCCTGGTCGGGATGAATGAGGCAGGCGTTTTTGCCGATGAAGCCCAATCCGGCCCGGCTGGCCCATGAGCGCTCCAGCACCGGCGCGGAGTCGACAAAGGCGCGTCCGCGGCTGGCCCGACCGGTCTGCGCGGCCAGCCAGCGATCCAGCTCGATGAGCGCTTTGCGCATGATCTTGTGGTAATCCCGTCCCAGCGCGTAGAGAGAGATGCGCCCCCGGCTGGGGTCTGTCAGCAGGCGCTGATCCAGATGCCGGGCGTAGTTCAATCCCACCAGGATGATGGCGCGTGCGTCGGGCAGGAGATGGCGCGGGTCTTGTTTCAGGGGCAGGTGACGCGCCAAGTAGCCCATTTCTCCCGCCCGCCACGCGTCGAGCCAGGCCCGGTAGCGCGCCAGATCGGGGCTGGGGCCGACGGGCGCGATCCCGGCCAGATCGAAGCCCAGCTCGTGGGCGCGTTGCTTGACCGCCTGCGTCAGGTTCATGCTCCCATTATCCTGTTTTTGCGAGACTGCGCCAAATCGCCCCGGAGCTCGCTCCTCACCACATCCCCATTTTCTGATACCAGGCGACTTCCTGCCGGGCCGCGGTCAGCAGATCGCTTTGGGGCATTCCCAGCTCGGTGATGGCCCGGGCGGGGTTGCAGGTCAGCCGTTGGGGCGATGTGCTGCGTTCGGGCCGGGGCGCTGGCCGCGGCGATGTGCGAAGCAGGCGGCGGAGTTGTCGCTTCCAGCGCGCTTCGCGCGGCCCGGGAGCGGGTTTGCCGCTGGCCTGGGCCATCAGTGCCCGAAAATCGGCTTCGGAGAGATTGCCTTGGGCGTGGCCCAGGATGTAGCGCCGTCCGGGCCGCCCTTTCTCCGCGGCCAGGATCATGCCCCGAGCCACGTCTTGCACAGGCGTCCAGTTGACGCCGCCGGGCATGTAGCGCAGGGGACGATCATGGAGGAAGCTGAGGACGATGCGTCCGCTGGCCGAGGGCCGCCAATCGCCCGGGCCCAGCATGGCGGTGGGATGCACCACGACGATGGGGCCGCCCTGCGCGGCCAGATCCAAAGCAATTTGCTCACCGGCCCGCTTGCTGAGCACGTAGGCCGAGGGGTTGGGCGGATTGAACGGGGTCTCTTCGGTGGCCAGGCTGCCATCTTCCGGTTGGCCAATGGTTCCGATGGTGCTGGTGTGGACGATGCGGGCCACGCCCGCGTCCAGCGCCGCAGATAGAATCGCCCGCGTCCCTTCGATGTTCGTCCGCTGCATCTGGGGAATGCTGGCGGGATCGTGGGTGAAGCCGGCCGCGACGTGAAAGAGTGCGTCGCAATCCGCCAGCGCGTCGCGCCAGGTTTCGGGCTGCAACAAATCGCCGA
>JALXAF010000185.1 GCA_026992375.1 Anaerolineae bacterium | reverse complement strand
GGCGTTCAGGTGAACGAAGACAACGCCATCGCCTTGCTGGACGGCGAGCTTTGCTATGCGGGCGCAGATGCGACCCAGGCGGCGTTGCAGGTCATCGACCTGCTGGCGGAGCGGGCGGAGATGGATGTGATCACCATCTATTATGGCCAGCCCGCCACCGAAGAAGCCGCGCAAAAACTGGCTGCCATACTGCTGAAGCGTCACCCCGACGTGGAGGTGGAGGCGCTTTCGGGGGGGCAGCCCCACTACCATTACATCATTTCGGTGGAATGAACAATGGTGACCATGCAGGCCCCCGGCGAGAAAACGCCCGCCGAAGCAACGTCGGCCTTTTACACGGCCTCGCGTCATGCGTAAAACGCCGAACGTCATGTGGTTGTCAGCAGTGCGGCCCCCTGCAATGAGCCAAGACATCGTTACAGCAGGATGACGTTTGATGCTTGACGTTTTACGGTACTGGCGTGTCGCCTGTCGACGGCTCCAGCCTGTGCGGCATGACATGCAAGCTGCATGGTTACTGAAAATGACGAATTCCTCAATTTCCCCAAATTTCGTCCCAAAAACGCCAAAAAATGATGTATAATTGTAAATGCTAAGGTCTTCACCCGAAAACCACTAAGAACACTAAGACACAAAGGCACAAAGGGAAGTTTATACATTTTTTCTTCGTGTTCTTAGTGCCTTTGCGCCCTTTGTGGTTTGTCAACTGGGGTACGTTAGCAGTTACGTATAATTGCAAAGGATAACCCATCGATCTTCGCACTCATCTTCGGTGCCAGCCATGAACAACGTCCGCATCATCACAGATAGCAGCGCCCATCTCACCCCTGAAGAAATCGAGCAGTACGGCATCACCATCGCGCCGTTGCGAATCCGCATGGGACGAAAGGTGTTCCGGGAGTATGTTGAGCTTCCGTACGAGGAATACTTCCGTCGCCTGGAAATGGTCAAGAGTCTGCCCACGTCGGAGCCGCCGCTGTTGCAGGATATGATTGATCTGTACTACGAGCTGAGTCGCGAGACCGATCACATCATCTCCATCCACACCTCCCGCAAGCTGAATCCCGTGGTGGATGTGGCTCGGGCCGCGGCCAGCACGCTGCGCAGCCACACCCGCATCACCGTCATCGATAGCGAGACCATCAGCCGCGGGCTGGGGATGATCGTTCTGCGGGCCGCGCAAATGGCGTCGGAAGGGGCCGGAGCCCCGGAGATCGGGCGGGAGATCCGGGGAATGATCCCCGCGGTTTTTCTGGCCTTCCTCACCAGCGATCTGAATTATCTGGAAAGAGATGGACGGCTGCGCAAATCGCAGGCCTTTTTGGGAAGCATGTTGGGGATTCGGGCCATGGTGGAGACGCGAGAGGGCGATCTGTTGGTGATGGACAAGGCCCGGGACGCGCTGGGTGCCGTGGAGAAGCTCTACGAGTACATCAGCGAATTCGCGTATCTGGAGGAAATCGCGCTGTTGCAGCACAATAACGTGCCCGAATCCACCGCGCTCCTGGAGCGCCTGCGCGACATGTTCCCCGACATCGCCATTTTCACCGACGTTTACGACGCCACCCTGGCGACCTTCATCGGCCCCAACGCGATGGGCGTCATCATTCGCGAAGCGTATTGAAAAACAGGGCATGGTTCAGATCGCCCATCCGACATCTTTACAATTTCAGGTGGTCAACGCCTGGTAAAGCGCGTCAAGCGTAAATCGTCAAACGTCAAAGCGTGACGAAAAGACTTGGACGCGGTAATTACTAAGGTAGGCCTGCTGAGCCAACGTTCAAGACAACGTTCGTCAGTTTTGCAGCCTCGGCCGCTGGACCTGACCCCCACCCCGGCCTTCCCCCGCCAGTCGCTTCGCTCCTTTGCAGGGGAGGGAGCCGCTGGTTTGCAAAGTTTTTTGCAGACGGAGAGCCCTCCCCACCGCTTGCGGGGGGGACTGAGGGGCCCCCCCT
>JALXAF010000184.1 GCA_026992375.1 Anaerolineae bacterium | reverse complement strand
GGCGTTGAAATGCAGGGTGATGGTGCCGGGCAGTTGCGGATAGCGCCAGGCCACATATCCCAGCGCCACCAGGCCCAAGGCCAGCCCGCCCAGCAGCAAGGCCTGAGCCAGACGGTCTCGCAGCAGCCAGTGCTGTCGCCAGTGAGAGAGGTAGATGATGGGCTTCAGACGCCGCGCAGGCCCGAAATCGCGGCGCTGCTCATAGGCCCGCACAAACTCGTCGGGACGCTCGGGCGAGATGATGTAGGTTGCATCCTGGGTGGTGATGGCCAGGCAATCCTCAGGCGGCTGGGTGGCGTAGGCGAGGGCGTTGGCGTCGGAATGCACCCATTGCAGGGGCCAATGCAGCCAGGCCGGGCGCAGGGCGACTTGGGCGGGGACAATATCCTGGATGTCGGGCAGGGGGATGATGGCTTCCTCGCCATTCCAGTGAATATGGATCGCGTCCCGCTCCACCCAGTATTCCAGCGAGTGCATGGCCCACAGTCGGTGGATGAGCAACGCGCTCAACCCGGACAGAAGCAGGAAAACCCCGCCCAGGATTACCGAGCCCGGCCCAACAGGACGCGCAAACGCGCTGCGCAGGAGCAGCAGCGCCAGCAGGACGAGGGCCAGGAGCAACAGGCTGGCCCAAAGGCGGTCGCGGGAAAATCGTGGGCGGAAGGTCATGGTTGTGGGCGGTGTTCAGTGTTCGGTGGGGCGGCGTTCAGTGGTCGATTGCCGACCGTCGTCCTCGGCTAGGACAAGAAGGCGTAAGTCATTGGATAGTTGGCTGCCATGCGCTTGCGTCCAGCCGGATTCGCAATCCGGCGGGTTAAGCGGGAAAAGTGCGCCGGATCGCACATCCGGCGCGGCGCATTAGCATAGCAAACCGTACAATCATTTGGGTGTGTCCAATTTCGGTTGGAAGCGTTTGCCACGTTCGCCCGGCGATGAAGTCGCCGGGCTACAAAACAGCGCCGGATAAATCCGGCTAGCCCCGAAGGGGCGCTGTTTCTAGCCGGGGGACTTTATCCCCCGGCGCTGGCGCGGGCGCGAAGCGCCCCGCCAATGAATGGAATATTTTAACTTTCCAACTCATTTTGGACACACCCAATCATTTCGGCCTTCGTGCACTAGGGCGCTGGTTCGAGCCACTGGCGCAGGGTGTCGAGGAAGGCGTGGTGGGTCATGTCCAGGCTGAGGGGCGTGACGGAGATGTAGCCGTGGGCCAGGGCGTAAACGTCTGCGCCCGGCTCCAGCACGCTGGTGGGCGGCTCGCCGCCGATCCAGTAGTAGGGCCGGCCGCCCGGGTCCTGCCGCACGATGAGCTGATCGTGATAGCGACGCTGGCCCAAGCGGGTGACCTGACAGCCCTTGACCTGTTCTTCGGGGAGATTGGGGACGTTGACGTTGAGCAGCGTTCCCCTGGGCATTCCGCCGTTTTTCAGGATTTTCTGTGCGATGCGGGCCGCAGCCCGTGCCGCGGTGCGCCAATGATAGGGCTCGCCCTCCTCGATGGAGACGGCGATGGCGGGGTAGCCGCTGATGACGCCTTCCATGGCTGCGGCCACCGTGCCCGAGTAGGTGATGTCATCGCCCAGGTTCGGGCGGTTGTTGACGCCCGAGATCACCATGTCGATGGGCGTTTCGATGAGGCCCATCACGGCCAGGGCCACGCAATCGGAAGGGGAGCCGTCGGTGGTCAGGGCCTCGCTGCCATCGGCCAGGGTCACGGGCCAGACCCGCATGGGCTTGTGCAGGGTCTTGTTGTGGCCTGTCACCGACCAGTTGCGATCGGGCGCCAGGATGCTGACCTGACCGATCTCGCGCAGGGCCTGGGCCAGGGCCAGCAGGCCGGGGGCGTTTACGCCGTCGTCGTTGGTGATGAGGATGTGGGGCATTGGGCGGTGTTCAGTTGACGTTATCGGAAACAAGAAAGTAGTTGTTTAGGTCTGGTATCATGCTGCTGCCGATGAGACTCAAAGATTAATGAACAATGATTAAAGGCCAAATCAGCGGAGTTTTCCCTTTAATCATCAATCATTGATCATTGATCCGGGCATGATTGGGCGAAAGATTGATAGCTCGCCTCGCCGCAGGTTATTTCCGACAATGTCTGGTGTTCAGTGGGACAGTGGACTGAGCTATCAGCCCTATTTCCGATAATGATCAGTCAATATATCCAATCGATTATCTTGTTTCCTTTGCGCCTTGGCGTCTCTGCGTGTGATCAGCTTTTGGATTTCGGCTTGCCCGGGTTAGGATCACGAATCTCGTTCATCGAGATTTTTGTGGAGTTGATGGAAGACGATCTTGGCGAAATCCAGGTATTCCTCAGCCTCTTCTGGCGAGGGTTTGCCTAACGGAAGCAACCCCAGGTCTCCGGGGTACCGGGCTTCGATGTAAACGGAGTCCAACCGATCCAGCATATCCAAATCAGCGACTACCGGGTAATGCGGACGCACCAACTCATAAAGGCGTATCAAATTGTGGGTCTTGATCATGCCAAGATCCAACTCTTCGATAACCGCCTTCATGCTTTTTTCGACAGCCTGTTGAGCGTGGAAGGCCACGATGTTGGTCAAGGAAGGCTCCGAAAGCAACCTTTCCGCTGCAAGCAGATCCTCATGCGCTCGGCTCAACCATTCATTGGTGATGCTTTTCATACAATACGATTCCTTTTTCCTGAACTTCCCGGGCGAAGAGACTGTCCAAAGCGATGAAGCGATCGTGCATGGGCCGGGTGTGAACGATGAGATCGATGGGGATTTCCCGACGGATATCGCGCAGCAATTTCGACACTTCGAGATAGATTTCCTCTTTTTCGCGATAAGTGGCCGGGATTTGATCGTGTTGCGTCACCACGATCAAATCCAAATCGCTCCATTCATCGGCATTGCCCTGCGCCTGGCTGCCGAATAAAATGATTTTCTCAGGATCGAGGCGCTTCAATCGATCGACGATCTCCGGCAAAAACTGCTCTGCTGGAGATTGCGTCTGGAGGAGTGCGTTTTTCATAATGAAGTGGGAAAGAGAAGACATAGCGCGTGGGATCATCCAGATCGAGCAGGCCGCTGCCCTGCCCGCGCGGCTTGGGGCCTTTATCCTCTTTGTGGATGACGAAGATGCGGATGGGCGTGCTTTCGGCCTTGTTGCCCGCGGCGTCGTAGGCCACGGCTTTGATGGTGTGCGTTTCGGTGTAGCCGTGGGTGTCGTGGATGATGCCAAAGCCGTTCTCCGCCGTCAGCACCAGCCGGGTGGGATCCTGGTCATCCGCGGTGACGGTGCTGATGGCCTTCACCTGCATGGTCACCGTGCCATCGGGATTGGTGATGGGCACAGTGGCGGTGATGGGCGCCATGTCCAGCGAAAGCGCGGTGTCGGACATGGTGATGGTCCACTTGGTGTTGTAGGGCGCGACCGTGGTGGTGATGAGCGGGCTGTCGTCTAGATAGAAAACCACCCGATCCATAGACCAATCGTCGGTGGCCAGGGTGTTGATGTTCACCCACTCGTCATCCTCCATCACATACACTTTGCCGTTCTCGGGCGTGGTGAGGTGAATGGTGGGCGGGGTGTTGTCCACGGTGAGGGGAATGGCGACCTGACGCACGTTGCCGCTGTTTTCGACCACCGAGAGGCGCAGGGTGTAGGGCCCGTTGAGGCCCGTGGTGTCCCAGTATTCCAGCACGCCCTTGTCCACCTGATTGTAGTGGTCGGGCCCGATCTGCTGCCAGGATTGCGGTTGCAGCCCTTGGCCGAAATGAAGCTGGTAGAGGCGGAAGTCGCCGCTGCGGGCGTTGCCCCATATCTCCGTCCGGCCCTTGATGTAGCTGAAGGGCGGGGGTTTGGCGATGGCCACCTCTTCGTTGGTGAAGACCGGGCCAAAGGTGTCGTCATATTCGGTGGGGGGCAGCTCGATCTTGCCCTGCTCGGCCTGCTCCTTGGCCCAGTCTTGCGCCACCGGCGGGAACACCGGGTAGACGCGGCGTTCGATGAGCTCGGGCGGAGTGTAGGGCGTGGCCAGCTTGCCGTTGAGTTTGTTGATCTCGAACACCTGCCAGAAATTGTCCTTCTCTTTGGGCTCGGTGCCGTCGATGAAGATTTCGGAGTAGCGATGAGGGCAGATGTCGGTGGCCAGCAGGCCGCTTTCGTAGCAGACCACGCGTTTGACCATGCCGTCGGGCTCTTCCCATTTCTCCACGGGCCGTTTCTGATGAGCGTAGCTCATAATGTCGTGGAAGATGGGAGACGCGCCCACCGAGCCGGAGACGTGCTCCATGGGCGTGTTGTCGGCGTTGCCCACCCACACGCCCACCGCGATCTGCGGGCTGGCGCCGATGGTCCAGCCATCGCGGAAGTCGTTGGTGGTGCCTGTCTTGGCGATGATGGGGCGATCGGGCAGTTCGAGATATTGGGCCAATGAGCCAAACGCGGGCGGCCGGGGACGGGGGTCGCTGAGCACGTTATCCATGAGATAACCCAGTTGCTCGCTGATGACTCGCTGCTCCTGCGGGCCTTCATATTCCTTGATGACGTTGCCGTCCCGATCCTTGACTTCGAGGATGGAAACGGGATTGAGGGTGCGGTAGCCCGGCCGCAGGTCCTCGGGCAGGACGGGCTCGCCTTTCATCACGCCGCCGTTGCCCAGGGTGGCGAACACGTAGGCCATGTCCAGCAGCTTGACTTCGCCGCCGCCCAGGGTGAGGCTGAGGCCGTAGTAATCCTTGTTCAGGCTGGTGACGCCCAGACGGTGGGCCATATCGACCACGTTCTTCACCCCGGCTTCGTGCATCACCCACACCGCGGGGATGTTGTAAGAACGCTGGAGCGCGACCCGCAGGGGCACAGGCCCGTGATACTTGCGGTCGTAGTTCTCGGGCGTGTAGGGCTCCACCGCGTCGGGGAAGACCTGGCGCACATCCCAGGCCACGGTGGCCGCGGTCAGGCCCTGGCTGAATCCGGTGAGATAGGTGATGGGCTTGAAAGAGGAGCCGGGCTGGCGTTCGGCCAGGGCGATGTTGACCTCGCCATCGATGTCGCGATTGTTGTAATCCAGCGAGCCCAGCATGGAGAGAATCTCGCCGGTTTGCGTATCCAGCACCACCGCGGCCGCGTTGGTCACGTGATGATCGATGTCCCGGTGCTTGCTGTTCAGCAGGAAGGGCTCGGGGTCCAGCTTTTCGCAGCCCGGGATGTTCACATCGTATTCGTGCTGCAAATGGGCGATGCGCTGGCGGGCGATGCAGGTCACCTCGTGTTGCATGTCCACATCCAGCGTGGTGCGCACGGTCAGGCCGTTGCGCCAGATGAAGTAGGGATCATCGGGCGTGTTGAACTCTTTTTTGAGCTGATCCAGGACGTAAAGCGCGAAGTGGGGCGCGATGTCGTTCTCGAAGCGCTCCAGGGGCGAGTCGCGCACGTCCAGGGGCTGGTCATACGCCTCATCCGCCTGGGCCTGGGTGATGTAACCGGCTTCGACCATGGCTTGCAGCACTTTTCGCTGTCGACGCTTCGCGTCCTCGGGCGCCTGGATGGGGTTCAGGCCCGGGAACTGGGGCAGGGCCGCCAGCATCGCAGCCTCGGCCAGATTCAGGTCTTTGGCCGATTTGCCAAAATAGGTCTGGGCCGCGGATTCGATGCCATAGCTGAAATTGCCGTAGAAGTTGTTGTTGAGATACCACTCCAGGATCTGCGTCTTGTCATACTCCTGGGTGATCTTCATGGCCATCAGCACTTCCTTGATCTTGCGGGTGTAAGATCGCTGAAAGCGCTCCTCGGGCGGGATGAGCACATTCTTCACCAACTGCTGGGTGATGCTGGACCCGCCCTGGATGGCTCCCCCTTGCAGATTTTGGATGAACGCGCGGCCGATGCCCCGCAAATTGACGCCCGGATTATCCCAAAAGGATCGGTCTTCCAGGGCGATGGTGGCGTTGATGAGATAGGGGCTGATCTGGGTGAGGGTGACGTAGGTGCGATCCCCGCGGAATGGCCGGGGATCGATGGATTCGTACAGCAGCACCTGGCCCGTGCGGTCGTAGATTTTGACCGTTTCGAAATTTTCCTGCTCGGTGACGATGGTGCTGGGATCGGGCAGGTTGCGGGTGAAGTAGTAATACACGCCGCCCGCCACTGCCGCGCCGCTGGCCGCGACGGTGACGGTCAGCGCGGTGAAGAGGATGAAGATCACGGCGGCGACGCCGATGAGTTTCTTCCATACAGGGGTTTGCGCCCGCCGGATGCGTTCCTGGCGGCGGCGATGCAAAAATATCTTGGATGGTTGATTCATGGTTGTGCGGTCGAAGATCAGGGAAATGAGAGACGCTGCACATGTTGAACGTCTGAAACGAATGCGGTGTTCCTGATCCTCTCAAAGTCATGGCGATCGCATGACCTTGCATTTTATCACGGAAGTGACGCGGGAGACATTTTTTCGCCGGACCCGCTTCACCCATTGAGGCCCAGACGTTCTTCCAGCCGGGCCCGCTCTTCCTCGACGATGGCGGGGTCCAGTTTTTTGTAGAGGGCGTGGGGCTTGCGCAGGGCCTGGCCCGGAGGCAGCGTCGCAGGCTCCCAGCGCACGTTCACGCCCGAGCCGTCGTAGCGCAGGGCCTTGTGCACGCCGCGGGCGTCTTCGATCTCGTCGATGGTCAATTCGCCGAAGAGATCATCATCGTAACCGAGGAACTTGTGCAGTTCCTGGGTGGTGAAGGGCAGGAAAGGATGCAGCAGCACTTTCAGCCGATCGATGACCTGCAAGGTGACGTAGATGGTGGTGGCCGCCGCGGCGGGATCGGTCTTGATCTGGGCCCAGGGCGCTTTCTCGTTGAGATAACGGTTGGCGGCGT
>JALXAF010000183.1 GCA_026992375.1 Anaerolineae bacterium | reverse complement strand
GGCCAAAGGAGGCCGGGAGGGATGAAATCGCCCCATTGCCTCTTCTTGCGGATTCTAAATTTGGAATTGTCGTACGTTATGTTAGCAATAAGCCCGCCAGCGCCTGCGGCCCGGAGCTTGCGCCCACGCTGAGGATGTCGCGCGCGGCCCGGCAGATGGCTTCCGCATCGTCCGCGGCCAGAGCGTCGCGCAGACGATGCCACCGAGCATCGAAACGCCCGCCCGCGGCGTGCAGCAGCCACGCCCGGCTGAGTTGCGTGGTGCGCATCGCGTCCGCCTCGATAAATCGCCCCAGTTGCGCGGGGTCGGGCAGGGAATCATCCAGATGCAACCGGGCCAGAGCGCCCAGCAGATAATCGTCGCCCGCGGGGGTCAGGCCCGGGCCCAGGCCCATCAGCAGAGACGCGCCTTGCTGCAAGGCAGACGCCTCGGCCCGAGCGACGCCCTGGGCGATGAGAGCCGCGCCTCGTTGCAGCCGGGCCGCAGCCCGATCCACATCCGCCATGCGGCCGCGAAAGCGCCCCGATTCCTGCACGCAAGCGGTCAGGGTTCGCCATGCCCGGGCCGGGATGTTTGCGGGCGCCAGTGCGGGATTCCACCGATGCGCCCGGGACCAATCGAGTCGCCAATCCCCCAGCGCCAGCGCCCGCCCCTGACGCCACGCTTGCGCGCCCGGCAGCGCGAAGTCGAAGGAAATCGCCTGCTCCAGCACGATGTGAAAGGGCCCGTCGCCGATTTCGGGAGCAACCACGGCCAGAATGCGCCCGGTTTCATCCATCAGATTCAGCACGCGGCGATGTGCGGAAAGCACGCGCAGCGGCTGCCGGGTCTTTGGCGCAGGCGGCAGAGCCAGGCTGACGGAGCGGGCGTAGAGGACGCCGGGGGATGAGGACATGATGCGTCGGGCGAAGCGATCAACACCGGCCCTACTGGAAAAATCTTCACCACGGAGGCACAGAGCGCACGGAGGAAGAAAAAGGTGAGATTTGGAGATGTTTTTCTCCGTGAACTACCACCATTTTCTCCGTGACCTCCGTGTCTCTGTGGTGAAATGACATTTTTGCAGTGGACTCAATACTGGGCCAAGTTACCTTTGATCTGAGCGCGGCCCAGGGCCCAGCGCAGGCTGATGACGCCCGCGGGCAGCAGCACGATGACAAAGGCGAGCAGCGCCAGCATGGCCGGCGCGAGCTGACTCCACGAATCGCCATTGAGCAGCGCCCCGCGCAGGCCGGTCAGCGCATAGGTGTGCGGCAGCAGCCAGGAGAGTTTTTGCAGGGGCGGGGGCAGAAGTTCGGGAGGAAAGTAAGCGCCCGCCAGCAGTCCCGCGGCCGCCTCCACCACCCACGATACGGCGTTGCCCCGCTTGAACACCAGGATCATGGCCGCGCCCATCAGGCCCAGCCCGCTGATGGCCAGGCTCGCCAGCAGGGCGATGAGCAACGCGGCCAGCGGGTTGGCCCCCGCCAGGGGCGCGCCCAGGAGCATTCCCAACAGCAGATAGGTCAGAGTCTCGCCGAAAGCGTAGAGGTATGGCCAGAGGTTGGCTCCGAAAATGAGCACGGGCAGGGGCGTGGGCAGTAGGGCCTGGGCCTCCAGGGTCCCCATCTGTTGGGCCTCGGTGATGGCCCCGGCGTATCCCGAAAGACTGATGCCAAAGAGCCGCCAGAAGGCCAATCCGACGAGGGCGTAGGCGAAGTAGTTGCCGTTATACTGATCGAGACCGGGCGGCGAGCCTGTCACCAGTTTGCTGATGAAGTAGAACACCGCCACCTGAAACAAGGTGCTGAGGAATCGCAGCACGAAAGCCAGGCGGTAGGTGAGCGCTATCTTTACATCCCGCCGAAACGCGGCCCACAGCATGATCAGCCAGTTGCTAACGTCCATACTCGGTCTCCGCGCCGGTGTAGTGGGCGTAAAGTCGGGCCAGGGCCTCGGTGCGGGTAGCGGCTTCGGGCAGGCCCGCT
>JALXAF010000182.1 GCA_026992375.1 Anaerolineae bacterium | reverse complement strand
GCTGCCGGGCCTCGAACGCGGCCTGCACAGCCTGCTTCAGCCGGTTCACGGCCTGGCCGTAGGCCGCGCGCTCCTCTTTGGGCAGCGAGCCGATCTGCTTGACTGCCGCCGGCACCAGGCCTTTGCGACCCAGCCATTTGATGCGCCAGGCCTCGAGCTGCTTCTCGTCTCGGGCGTCAGCCAGCTCGTTTTCGGCCTGGGCCTGAAGTTGGATAAGTTCTTGGTGTTGTGACATAAGAAAACCTCGGTGAAAAAGTCCTGAGCAAATAAAAAACGCCTCGTCCGTTCAGGGACGAAGCGCTAGTGTGCGTTCCGCGGTGCCACCCTGTTTCCTCGCGTAGCGAGACTCTCAGTTCCGTCGGCCTGTTTTCAGGTGACAGGCACTTTGGTTGAATCTTAGTGAGCTTGCAAACACCAATCGGAAGTTTGCAGCAGACAGAAAGTGCCTGTCACCTCATACGAGGCGAACGGCTGCCGGGGTAACGGTGGGCTGCCGGATGG
The DNA here is from genome assembly GCA_026992375.1 of Anaerolineae bacterium. Taxonomy (GTDB): domain Bacteria; phylum Chloroflexota; class Anaerolineae; order J102; family J102; genus M2005. Next base: position 6,369 of record JALXAF010000182.1, on the reverse strand, counting down.
AACTACCAAGCCCAAGCGGGCTCTTCACTCCATCAGCTCGGGAGGGAACTTCGGCGGGGTTCTGCGCAGAAGGGCTTGCAGCCTCGACCCTTCCTCTCTGGGCGTTTCCGCCCGCTTACTTTCCTCTGTCATCGCTTTTGGTGGGCGTATAGAATTGTGGGGGAATTATCGGGCGTTTGGACGAAAATGTCAAGTTAACAGATTGCATGCCGTAGCATAAAGGCTGAAGTCGTTGGCGGGCGACACGCTGGGATTGTAAAACGTCAAGCGTCACTCGAGAGTAACGATGTCTGGCTCATTGCAGGATGCTGCGTCGCCGACAACATTATAACGGTTGACAGTCTGCCCTGAGTGAGGCCGAAGGGTTTTACGCATGTCACTGGTAATTGCCCGCCCTGCTCAAAATATGATTTGACAGCAAAAAAACTCTGTGCTATGCTCTCCTCTATCTTTTTTTGAGCATCCACAATGTCCGAAACACGCACAGCGCTTTCTTTCATTGCGAACGCCGACCAGATGATGGCCGGGGAGATGGCGCGCGTCTTTGGCGGGGCCTATTTTAGCTTTTATTTTAGCTTTTTTGGCGAATTGCTCCCCGCCGGGCAGGATGTTGTGTAGACGCACCCAACTTTTCATTTTCCCGAGCGTGGAGCGACAGGCCCACGCTCTTTTTGTTGCCCCAAAACGCCGACATCAGCAGCGTGGGCGAAAGCTCTCAACCACGAGCAGGAGGTTTCTCATGCTGCAAGTCGGACTCTGGTACTCTCAACCCATCACCACGCCCGCCTGGGCCCACGCATTTCCACCCGCGGAGCACCCCACCATGGTTTGTCGAGGCGTTCGCGGCGCCACCACTGTCACATCCAACTCCCGCGAAGAGATTCTGCGGGAAACCCGCCGCTTGCTGGCGTTGATGATCCGACTCAATGGCATCGAGCCGGAGGATGTGGCCAGCGCCATTTTCACCACCACCCGCGATATCAACGCCGAATTTCCGGCTCTGGCCGCCCGCCAGTTGGGCTGGTGGGATGCAGCTTTGCTGTGCGGGCATGAGATGGATGTGCCCAACAGCCTTCCCCGCTGCATCCGCATTCTGGTGCACTGGAACACCGACAAAAAGCCCGCTGACATCCAGCATGTGTATGTGGGCGAGGCCGTGAAACTGCGCCCCGACAAGGCTCAATTGCCCCCGCTGGATGAAAAGGATTTGGACGCCTGGATCGAACGGCAGGTCTCCAACTGGGAGCGCATCAGCGGGAGGTCGAGATGAGCAGGCAAGTTGTCGTCTCTTTCCAGGGCGAGCATGGCGCTTTCAGCGAAGAGGCCATTCATCAGCATTTCGGGCACGATGTGCAGACCCTGCCCTGCCATTCATTCGAGGATATCTTCGCGGCGGTGGATGATGGCCGGGCCACTTACGGGGCCGTGCCGGTGGAAAATTCCGTGGCCGGGTCCATCAACAAGGCGTATGATCTGCTGTTGGAGCATGATTTGAAGGTGTGGGGCGAGATTTTCCTGCGGGTGCGGCACAACCTCATCTCGCTTCCGGGCAGCGCGCTGGATGACATTCAGGAGGTGCGCTCGCATCCCCAGGCTCTGGCCCAGTGCGAACGTTTCATCAACCGGCATGGCTGGCGGGCCAAACCCTGGTACGACACCGCAGGCAGCGCCAAAGACTTGGCTGCAAACCCCGAGCCGGGCGTGGCGGTCATCGCCAGCAAGCTGGCCGCCGAGATTTACGCTCTCGAGATATTGGCTCCGGGCATCGAAGATTTGGCCTTCAACTACACCCGATTTTTCGTCATTGGCCGGGGCGATCCGCCTTACGCCGAGCAGAGCAAGACCTCGCTGGTCTTTGCCACGCCCCACACGCCGGGCGCGCTGGTCGCCTGTCTGGACGAATTCGCTTCGCGCGGCATCAATCTCACCAAGCTGGAGAGCCGCCCCCGCCGCAATCGTCCCTGGCATTACGTCTTCTATCTCGATTTCGAGGGACACTGGCAGGATGAGAAGCAGCGCGAAGCGCTGGTGGCGCTGCTGGCCCGAGCTGCATTCGTCAAGCTGCTGGGCTCTTATCCCGCGGCCGAGATGCCCGACGTTCGCAACGGCGGCCAGGCCGAATTGCTGCAAATCTGATTGTAAGAGGCATTTATCATGATTATCGTAATGAAACCCAACTCCACCGCAGCCGAGATCGGCGCGGTGATCGCCCAGGTGCAGAAGGCGGGAGCGTCGCCCCATCCCATCTATGGCGAAGAGCGCACGGTGGTGGCCGTGGTGGGCGAAACCCGCCGCATCAGCCCGGAAGTTTTTATGAAGATGCCGGGCGTGGAGCGTCTGACATCCATCAGCGCGCCCTTCAAGCTGGCCAGCCGCGAATCGCACCCGGATGACACCACCTTTCGGGTGGGCGGCTATCGCATTGGCGGGCCGGAGATCATCATCATGGCCGGGCCTTGCTCGGTGGAAAGCCGCAGCCAGTTGCTGGAAACAGCGCAAGCGGTGAAGGAGGCTGGGGCGCACATCCTGCGCGGGGGCGCTTTCAAGCCCCGTTCATCCCCCTACTCTTTTCAGGGGTTGGGATTGAAGGGGTTGGAGATTTTGGCCGAGGCCCGGGAAATCTACAACATGCCCATTATCACCGAGGTGATGACGCCCGACGCGGTGGCGATGATTGCAGAATACGCCGACATCTTGCAGATCGGCGCCCGCAACATGCAGAACTTCGGGTTGCTGCACGCGGTGGGTCGCATCCAGCGGCCGGTGCTGCTGAAGCGGGGCATGATGAACAGCATGGAGGAGCTGCTGATGTCGGCCGAGTACATCCTCTCGGGAGGGAATTATCAGGTGATGCTGTGCGAGCGCGGCATCCGCACCTTCGAGCGATACACCCGCAACACCTTCGACCTCAACGCGGTGCCCATCCTCAAGCAGTTGAGCCATCTGCCCGTGATTGCAGACCCCAGCCACGCCACCGGGCGTTGGGACGCGGTGACTCCCATGGCCCGGGCATCCATCGCCGCGGGCGCTGATGGCATCATCGTAGAGGTGCATCCGCGGCCGGAGGAAGCGCTTTCGGACGGGCCCCAGAGCCTGAAGCCCGAGCGCTTCGCGGAGCTGGTGCGACAGGTCAAGCGCATCGCCGAGGCCATGGATCGCGTCGTGCCGGACCCCGAGCCGGCGCAAGTCGTTCAATACTGAATCCACTGCAAAAAGGTCATTTCACCACGGAGACACGGAGGACACGGAGAAAATAGTGGTAGTTCACAGAGAAATTCCTCTCCAAATCCGCGTTTTTCTTCCTCCGTGCGCTCTGTGCCTCCGTGTTGAAGGTTTTTTCAGTACAGCCAATACTGAAATCCAAACTGGCTATCCGACATAAAATCCCGGACATCTTCATATTTCCGCACCGAAGCCTTTTCCGGCGACATCAAACGTAAAACGCCAAACCCTTCGGCTACGCTCAGGGCGGGCTGTCATGGCGGAAACCCCGTTGCGATAGCGCCTTGACGTTTGACGCTCTCGGGGAAAGATGCCGGTGGGGAAAGGACGTGCCGTTGAATTTGCGTCAGATTGCCAGAAATCCAGATAGAAGGAGAAGAATATGATTGTCGTAATGAAGCCTTCGGCCACCGAGGAAGAACTGCAACGAGTTTTGCAGCGGGTCGAAAAGCTGGGGCTGGAGGCGCATCTTTCGGCCGGTGAATCTCACACCATCATCGGGCTGGTGGGCGAGACCGGACGCATCACGCCCAACGCGTTCGAGGTGATGCCGGGCGTGGAGCGGGCTGTGCGCGTGGCCGAGCCCTTCAAGCTCGCCAACCGCGAGTTTCATCCCCAGAACACCGTCATTCAGGTGGGGGATGTGAGCATCGGCGAGGAGAAGCTGGTGATCATGGCCGGGCCCTGCTCGGTGGAAAGCCGCAGCCAGTTGCTGGAAACTGCGCACGCGGTGAAGGAGGCCGGGGCGCACATCCTGCGCGGGGGCGCTTTTAAGCCCCGCTCATCCCCCTACTCCTTCCAGGGATTAGGCGAAGAGGGGCTCAAGTATCTGGCCGAGGCCCGGGAAATCTACGGAATGCCCATCATCACCGAGGTCATGGCTCCCGAGGAGGTCGATCTGGTGGCCAGCTACGCAGACATCCTGCAGATCGGCGCGCGCAACATGCAGAATTATCGGCTGTTGCAGGCGGTGGGCAAGGTGGAAAAGCCCGTCTTTCTGAAACGGGGCCTTAGCGCCACCATCCAGGAGCTGCTAATGTCGGCCGAATATGTGATGGCCAATGGCAATCCCAATGTGATGCTGGTGGAGCGGGGCATCCGCACTTACGAGACATACACGCGCAATACGTTCGATATCAACGCCATCCCCGCGTTGAAGCAATTGAGCCATCTGCCCGTCATTGGCGATCCCAGTCATGGCACAGGCAAATGGCGATTGGTGGCGCCAGTGGCCAAAGCCGCGATTGCAGCGGGCGCTGACGGTCTGATGATCGAGGTGCATCCGCGTCCCGCGGAGGCGTTCTCCGACGGCGCACAATCGCTGAAACCCAAACGCTTCCAGGCGTTGATGGACGACCTGCATCTGCTGGCCGCAGCGCTGGGACGATCGCTGTAAGGAATCCCATGTCACAGCCCAACGCAACCCTCGAAGACCTGAGCATCATTCTACACGAAAAGCAAGGCTGCCCCATTTGCCATTACGGTCGGCAAGCAGGCCGCAAATATCTCGATGGCGTCATGTACGAAAGCGTCAACGATTTTGGTTTGCGAGAGCGACTGGTGCAGAACATGGGCTTTTGCGCCTTCCACAGCCAGGAGATGCTGACGTTTCCGGGGGCGAAGCTGGGCGCGGCCATCATCGAACAGGCCATGCTCAAGGAGGCGCTGCGCCGCATAAAGGCGACGTCATCCGGACGCAATTCTTTCTTCTCCCGAGGCTCCAAAAGCGAATCCTTCCATGCTGCGCCCGATCGCAACACCTGTCCCGCTTGCCTGCACGAACAGGCCAGCGAGCGTCGGGCCATCGAGGAGCTGCTGGCCTATTGGAATGACGACTGGGCGGGCTTATTGGAAAAATCGGGCGGAATGTGCTTTAATCATCTTGCCCTGGCGCTGCATCTGGCCCCGAAAGCGACGGCCAAAAGCCTCAAGCAGATGCACGAGCGCCGGTGGCGGGAGATCATCGCCCAATTGGATGAATTCATTCGCAAGCAGGATTATCGTTTTCGACATGAGCCCATCAGCGAGGAGGAGGCTATCGCGTCTCGCCGCTCTATCGACATCCTCACCGGCGAACCTCGCGGCGTCATCCAAGCCAAACTTGTGACCTGAGCATCATGGCAAAATCCAAGCGACCGGTTTACCTGGATGGGGAATACGAATACAATATCTTTCCTCATCAAAAAGACCCCGATCTCGCGGCGTATCACTCGCTGGTGCGCATGGTGGTGGGCAGCATTTTGGTGGGGAGCGATGAGTTGCTGGCCCGGGCCCGGGCGTGGGAGGAGACCCACCCCATCGAAGGGGCGCTCCAGGGGCCGCGCAAAGCCGAATCGGAATTGGTTCTGCTACGTCATCTTATCGTGGGCGCGATGTTCCACGGGCCGGAGTTGATCAGCCATCCTCTGCTTGCCATCGCCGAGACTACCGACAAGGCGCTGAACCTGGCCAGCAGCCTGGTGGGGCCATTCATGCGCATCCCCATCTTTCGCCCGGCCCGCAAACGCTGGCAATCGTACCAGGACAGGGTGCAGGCGGTGGTCTCTTACTGGGTGGAGACGGGCCGGCAGGAGGAGCCTTACAGCAAGACCATGGCTCAGGATTTGATCCCTGGAATCATTGATGATGTAATCCTCTCTCTCAGCGAAAATCAGTCCATCCAGACCCTGATTCGGGTGCAGGTGAGCATGTATCTCGATCATATTATCCATCACCCCACCGAAATGGACGATCTAGTGCAGGTTGTGGCCGATCGATACATCTCCTATCTCAACACGGATAACGTCGATCATGTGCAGGAGCTGGTGCGGATTCAGGTCAGCGAATATCTGGCCTACGCCAAAGAGAATCCAAAGGAGCTATCGGAGTTGGTGGAGGTGATTGGCGACCGCTATCTTGAATATCTGGAGGAGGAGAATCCGGAGGCCATCGCCCAGATCGTGCAGGGCCAAAGCATCGGGCTGGCGGGCGAGGTCGCGGATGAAATCCGGGCCCGCACCGTCACATCCGACTCGGTGCTGGAGATGTTCATGCGCTCCCTGCTGCGTCGTCCCGCCCGGCAGGAGCTGCCTTTGCCGTCCCCCGAAGTGCTCGAACAGGCGACCCTGTCCATTGAGGAAGTCATCCGCCGTCGCAATCTGGAGAAGA
>JALXAF010000181.1 GCA_026992375.1 Anaerolineae bacterium | reverse complement strand
ATTCGTAGTTTCATGGTGGGAGATACGAGTGGGATGGGAGTTGGGTGCTGGAATTGAATTGTAGCATTTCCTAGCGAAAAAGAGGAATGGTCGGTAATGTAATGTGTTGGGGGCATCTCATCGCATCGCTTCGCATAGCCATTCGCTATCCACCAAACCCTCCCCAAACACATGAAACATCCAACCAACCCACTGCATCTAACAAACAAATCCCTCATTACCAAGGAGGCCAAACATGCAGCTATTCCAACGTATCCTCGTTCCTTTAGACGGCTCAACCAAGTCAGAACGAGCCATCCCAACAGCCGTCAAACTGGCCAAAAACCTCGGCAGTCACATTACGCTCCTCCGCGTCGTCGAAATCCCCAAGCCCTCCATCGAAAATCCCCCCAAGCCCATGCAGGAGTGGATAGAGGAAGCCATACGACAAGAGATCGAGGCGGCTGAAACGTATTTAGCAGATCTCTCCCCACTCTTCGAGGCCAACGGCATCGACGTCCACACCATCGTGCGCAGCAAAACCCCCGAGCAGGACATCCTGGACGTGGTGGACACCGACGACATCGATCTGATTTTGATGTCGCCCCACGGTCGCGGCTACCAGGATTTTGGGCATGAATGCCTGAGCTTCGGCAGTGTGGCCGACAAAATCCTGCGCCGCAGCCCCGTTCCGGTGTTGCTGGTGCGCGGCGAGGAGGGACGAGTGCCCAATATGGACGGCGTCACCCGCCCCGCAACCGCTGGTTGATTGCGTCCTCTAATTCCTAAGAGGCCTGGGACGTTATCCCGGGCCTCTCGCACGGGAATCTTGCGCAGGTTGCGATACCGATTGGAATTTGAAGGCGGTGGGGGAGGCTTGACATAATGTGGGAGGGGTATTATGCAGTTGGGAGGGGAGGTAATCCTGCGTCACAAAGACGCGACGGAAACGACGACGCGAAATCATTCGATTGTGTCCAATTTTGGTTGGAGACCACCCGGCAATGAAGTCGCCGGGCTACAAAACAACGCCGGATGAATCCGGTTGGCCCCGCAAGGGGCGCTGACGGCGGGCGAGAAGCGCCCCGGGCCTATGAATGGATTACTTTAACTCTCCAACTCATTTTGGACGCATCCAAATTATTCAAAGAAGGGGCAATGAACCATATAAAGTTTTTTCAGTCGAGTCAAAAATGTTGTATAATCACAGATGTTCTGGCGTTTGCAAGTTGGATGATTGTCCCTCGACCACAAAACACGGTTCGTTCATTGTCCCTTTTCGTTATCATCGTTCTGGTTACGCTTGCCGCCGTTATTGCCCTGGTCATCTATTGGCTCTTTTTTCTCACCGAAGGCGCATATCTGGGAGAGAAGGTCGTCATCTGGCTTTATGATTTATACGCCCGGCGCTATGACGCCATCAAGGAGTGGGATATCCAGGACGAGATCGATTACCTGGCGGAGCCATTTGCGTTGCAAGTGGAGGAGAAACGCCGCCCGCCCCTGATCCTGGATGTCGCTGCTGGCAGCGGGCGACTTGCGCTGGCAGTGCGCCTCAGCGATCAGTTGCCCGACGCCCGCTGGGTGTTGCTGGACGCTTCTCGCAAAATGCTGGCCCAGGCCAGGGATCGTTTGGGCCAGGATGATCGTCTTCATTTTATAGCGCACACCGCGCAGCAACTCCCCTTCGACGACGATCTGTTCGATGTCGTCGCCTGCCTTGAGGCGCTGGAATTCATGCCCAACCCCGAGGCTGTTCTCACCGAACTGACGCGGGTGCTGCGGCCGGGCGGCCTGCTCTTCATCACCAACCGCGTTGGCCCTCAGGCCCGTTTCATGCCGGGGCGCGTCTGGACGCACGCCCAGGTGTTTCAATTGTTGAAGGCCCGGAATATGCGGGCCATCAGCATCCGCCCCTTTTTGGTGGATTACGAGTGGGTCACTGCGGTCAAACGCGGGCGATTTCTCCCACCCGGGCGCGCCGAAGACCCGGACATCATCGC
>JALXAF010000180.1 GCA_026992375.1 Anaerolineae bacterium | reverse complement strand
CCCAGCAACGCCAGATCCGCCTCGGGCCGGTCGCCCATCTCCACCGGATACCAGCACTCCACGGCCAGCCCCCGCTCCCGCACCGCTGCATAAAGCTTTTGCCGGGCTGCGGCCCGCAGCCAAAGCTCGCTCACATCCCGAGCCGCCAACAGGCGCTCCAGCGTGGTGGTGATGAAGGTGATGCGGGGCTGGCGCGCGTTGTCGATGGGCGACGGCAGGGGGATAAAGTCGCCCAGCTCCAGCTTGAAATACTGATCCTCCGCCCGAGGATGATCGGGCTGTTCGGGAATGAGCTCCGCCCGGGTGGCCACGTGATAACGTAGGATGGGCGCGTAGAAATTGATACGACGTCCTTGCGCCCCGAACTTCGCGGTTTGATACAACGCCAGATACTCGGCCGCGATCTGCCGCGGGGCCCGTTTCACCGGAATCCGGTACCAATGCTCGTCCCGAGCCCGCTCGAAATCGCGTTGATTGTTGACCACCGCCACCAGCACGGGCGTCCACGCATCCAGAGACGCACCGCCGTAACCGAGGCGATTTCGCTGCAATTGCGTCATCAGAACACCTTCACCTGACCAGTCTCATCGAATGTACGCAAAGCCTCCAGGGCTAGAGAAACTTCCTCGTGCAGATTATCCGGCAGCGCGTCGCGGGGAAAGAAAGCCGCTTCCCAGCCCAAGCGCGACGGCTGCAAATTTCCCTCCCATCGCGTGATCAAAAACAAAGTGGCGTACATCTGAAAGAAATCACCGTACATGACATCGGGTCGAAACTGACTTTCGTCGATGCGGGCGATGGGCTGCGGATCGAACGCGCGCAGGCCCGTCAGCTCATGCACCGCCCGGGCCACCGCCGCGTAAGTCGATTCCTCCATGTTTGCGAAGCCGCCCGGCAGCCGCCAGCGCCTCTCTTGCGAATGTTTTATGAGCAGAAGCGCGCCATCTTGTCGCAGCAGCAGAGCCTTGGCCTTGGGCGTGACCTTGCGGCGGCGCAGCGTGCGGGATTGCAATCGGGTGAGGAGCGAACCAAGTGCGGGCATAGGAAAGGTTCGTATCTTACAAATGAAGCGTTACACCAGAAAATAGCGGGCCAAAGAAAGCAAGGCCACGCCCCAAACGTAGTAGGCGAAAATGTACAGCGTGTGATTTTGCAGATAGCGCAGCAGATAGCGGATGGCCAGCAGGCCCGAGATGAACGCGGTCAAAAATCCCACGACCAGGGGCGTTGTGCTCGAGCCGCTGACGCCCATCTCCACCAGGTCTTTCAGCTTCAGCAGGCCCGCGCCAAAGATAATGGGCGTGCCCAGCAGGAAGGAGAACCGGGCCGCGGTGGGGCGATCCAGGCCCCGGGCCAGGCCCGCGGCGATGGTGCTGCCGCTGCGACTGATGCCGGGCGCAATGGCCAACGCCTGGCCGACGCCCACCAGCAACGCATCCCAATAGCTCAATTTTCCCATGGACCGCCCCTGCCGATGGCTTTTGGTCCAGCGCTCGGCGAACACCAGCAGCAGGCCCGTGACGATCATAAACACGGCCACGGCTGCGGGCTTGCCGAACAGGCCCTCGAAGAAATCTTGCAACAGGAATCCCAGCAGCGCGGCGGGGATGGTGCCGATGATGATGGCGAGCAGCAGGTGATCTTTGCCCTGGGCGGGCTTGCCCTGCACTTTGCGCACCAGGGCCATCAGCATCTCCCACCAATCGCGCCAGAAGAAGATGACGACGGCCAGCAAGGTGCCCCAGTGCAGCAGCGCGTCGAAGGCGAGGCCAGGGTTATCCCAGCCCAGCCACCAGGGAACCAGCACCAAATGACCGGAGGACGAAACGGGCAGGAATTCGGTCAGGCCCTGCACCAGGCCCAGGATGAATGCTTGTAGTGTGGTCATGGGGAACAGGAGATTGAGAGATTATGAGAGATAGTCGGCCAGGAAGGCGTCTTTGAAGGCGTAGAAGTCGCCCGCCTCGATGTGGGCGCGGATGTCGC
>JALXAF010000179.1 GCA_026992375.1 Anaerolineae bacterium | reverse complement strand
GCATCGGCGCAAAAAGCGGCATCCTTGACCCTTTTTCCAGCCTCAGCTATCCATTTTGTAAAGTTCAGAACCGCAATATGAGGTTTGCGGTGACTTCGCTTGCCCGCTGTTAGCGGAAACTAAAGATAGATAGTGACGAGATTATGCAAAATAAAAGAGAAATTTCAAAATCTCCTTATTTTCCCCTATTTTACCCGTAACCTTTTCGCAACATCTTCGTCTTCATTTTTTGGCTAGGGTGTAAAAGGAGTGCTGGCGGGAAGGGGGAACCTGCCATCTCCGGAGCCCCTGGCTGAACACCGCAACCACCCGTTGCGGACGACTTGAGCACAACCATCAGAGATTTGTCGGGGGACGGATCTCAAGCAATGCGCTAGCGTGCTCAGTCGCTATTCCTGCAGGAGCGCCGACACCCGGCGTTCCTGCTTTTTTGTGGGCGTCCATCACTCAAACGAACGACTAAAAGCTACTTCCTTTTTACGCCTGCTGAAGAACGCCCTCTCGTCCCCATCGCAAGCGGCGGGATGTCACTCTTTTAGAAGAAAGCACCCTGCAAACCAGTGGCTTCCTCCCCTGAAAAGGAGCGAAGCGATTGGCGAGGCGAGGGGGGATCAAAAAGGAGGCAGGGCGGGGTGAAATCCCCCCTTTCCTCCTCATGAACTTTAAATCTGGGATTGCTGATCCCGGGAAAAGGCGCATCACGCCTGACAAATACTGTGCACCTTTTTGTTAATCCATCACAGCCAGGGAGCGATGTAATTTTTCAGGGTTTCGTAATCTTCGGCCACCTGAAATTGGGGGAAATCGGCGGTGACGTTGACTGGCGGGCGGAAAAGGAATCCGTGATCCGCCTCTTTGAGCATGGTGATATCGTTATAGCTATCGCCCGAAGCGATGATGTAGAAATTGACGGCCTTGAGGGCGTTGACCGCGGCGCGCTTGCTATCGGGCATACGCAGATGATAGTCCACGATCATGTTGTTTTCATCCACGACTAAAGAATGGCAGAAGATAGTGGGATAATCCAGCTTGGCCATCAGCGGCTGAACAAATTGATAGAAGGTGTCTGAGAGGATGATGACCTGGGTGCGGGCCCGCACCCAGGTCATGAACTCGCTGGCGCCGGGCAGCAAGTCCAGTTGAGCGATAACGGCCTGAATATCCGCCAGGGTGAGGCCATGTTCTTGCAGCAAAGCAATGCGAAAGCGCATCAGCTTGTCATAGTCGGGCTCGTCGCGGGTGGTGCGGCGCAATTCGGGAATGCCAACTTTATTGGCGAATTCGATCCAAATTTCGGGTGTGAAGACGCCTTCGAGGTCAAGGGCTACAATGGTGGGATGCTTCATAATTTAGATTCGGAAGAGAGTGAGAGGTGGAGGGATTTTACAACCGCTCGATCATACTGACATACCTCTTAAAAGGCAAAATCTACCTAGTGCAGACGCCATGGTGTCTGCACGCCGATAATGAATGAAAACCTTACATCATTCCGAGGACCGCAGGAATGAGGAATCTCCTCGATTGCAAGGGATTTCTCGGTCGCTACACTCCCTCGAAATGACGTGGAGAGCATGTTGTGATTTTGTCTGTTTTTATCTGCGTAAATCGGCTTTTTCTGCGTCATCTGCGTTCTATTTAGGAACAACGATAGACACATAAGTGTATCCAATTTCGGTTGGGAGAACACACAGCGCGATGGTAAAATTCAGAGATGAGCTACATCTTCCTTGGTTTATCTCTGGGATTGAGCGCTGGTCTGGCCCCGGGCCCGCTACTGGCCCTGGTCATCCAGCGCACCTTGCGGTACGGAGTCACCAGTGGCCTGCGCATCGCCATCGTCCCCCTCGTCACCGACTTTCCCATCGTGATCCTGGCGCTGTTCATCATTTCGCGCCTGCCCGAAGTCTATTTGAATGGCATGATGGCCCTAGGCGGGGCGTTTGTGCTCTGGCTGGCCTTCGAAGCCTGGCGAGATGCAACAGACATCACTCCCAAGAACGCCGGAACAGCTTCCATCCAGCAAGATTTGCTGCGCGGCGCGATGATCAACTTCCTCAACCCGCATCCCTACCTGTTTTGGGGCGCGGTTGGCGCCCCCCTCGTCGTCCGGGCGTGGGGCCAGAATCCCCGGCACGCGATTGGGTTCATCACGGCATTCTACGCCCTTCTGGTCGGAAGCAAAGTGGTTTTGGCCCTGATTTTGGGCCGCTTCCGTCACCTACCGCCGCATCGCTATCATCGACTCATGCAATTCACCTCCTTGCTCCTGCTCGCCGCGGGCAGTTTCATGCTTTACGCCGCCTGGAAGGGATTTGTGACAGGTTCATGATCGAGACGTCCGTCTTGCGTTCCAGCGACGTCCCCGCCCTGGTCAGGCTGTGGACGCAAGCCCTCGCGGGACGGGACGATGACTGCGGGCTCTCTGTGCAGGAGTTGAAAGATCGCGTTCTGCTGCACGGCGGCGAACCGCGCGCTATTCTCGCCATCGATCCCAAAGGCTGGATTATCGCCCGCAGCGATGGCAGGCTGGTTGGCTTCGCTCACTGCACAGTCGGACGCTTCTCGGAAGACGATCCCGAAACCCTCCGCGGCATGCTGCGTGCGATCATCCTGGCCCCGGACGCGCCCGAAGCGACCATCCGGATACTGCTGCGCGCAGCGGACGCCTATTTCCGCACGAAATCCAATTTGGCGAACATCCTGGCCTTTCCGCTGGAGGCTGGCTACCCACGCCTGAATTCTGGACGCGGCGCGCTTTCTCACGACCAATGGCTCCTCATGGACGCCCTGAGTCAGGCCGGATATCGCCTGACGAAGCGATGGCTCTTTTATGAGCAGCGTTTCTCCGGCCCTATCTCCGAACACCTGCCGCAGATTCCGGGCCTGAAAATGACCTGGTCGGATTCAGGAACCGAGGAATTCACACTGCAAGCATGGTCGGGCCAAGCCGCCATCGCCTTCGCCCAATTTTTAGAACTGCCCCAGCCCGACCATTGCCAGCGCCCCCTCGCGGCTCTGCTCTGCCGCCTTCAGGTGCTTCCAGAATTCCAACAGCGGGGCGTTGGAAAATGGTTGTTGGAGCGGGGAAGCAACCACCTCATCGCCCGCGGCGTCTCCCGTCTGCTGGTGGACGCGCCCCACGAGGACGCGCTTTTTCAATCTCACCTCCGTCGCCTGGGTTTTTATGAACAATCCCAGCGCGGCTACGCCTACGAAAAACCTTATGCCTGAAACGCCCGCCCCGGGTCATTACGCACCCAAAACCATCTTTCGCATCTACCCCCTGCTCTTCCTTGTCGCCGCCATCTGGCTTGGCAGCGAGACATGGAAACGCCAAAGCATCATCTGGCTGATCATGTTCATTGGCGTGGGGTTTATCGCCATCAGATTGATTCTGGGTGCATTCGCCTGGGCCGAATTCGATGGCGAGACCTTTGTTTATCACACGCCCCTGCGCAAACCCCACCGCTTCGATAAGGGGCAACTGGTACTGGTGGAGATGGGGGGCCGCAAAAACGAAGCGTTGATCATCGGCTATCACCCCCGGAACGAAGACGGCCTCATCGATCTGGACAGGATGAAATACATCAACTGCGTGCCACTGGAAGGCCAGAACGAACTCTACGACCTGCTGCTGGCGGCCACGCCCAAAATCTCATGACGACCATCCCGCCCGCACTGCTGTGGGGCGTACGACGCTATCTGGCCGCGCCCCAGGCCCGCATCACCGCCATACAGCGCCAGCCCTTTGCCGGCGGCCTCTCGGGCAGCCGCTTCGAATACTGGCGGCTGAGCCTGCGGCGGGCGGGCGTGACCGCCAGTCTGATGCTGGTGTACAAACATGGCTCTGTGGTGGCGGGCGCGCTCATGCAGGGCGCGGCGCAGCGCGAAGCGCTGGCCTACGCCAATCTGCCCCAACGACTGCCCCTCACCCTGCCCAGAATCGTGGCCCTCGATGCGCCTGCGGGCGATATCTGGATGCTGCCCCTGCCGCCAGCCAAGACCGCTTCGCACTGGCAGGCCCATTGGGACGAAGCCGACGTGCGCGCGGTCATCGCAGATCTCGCCCGGCTGCATGTCGCTTTTTGGAATCAAGGCGACGTCGTCCGGGACCGGGCGTGGTTGCTGCGCCCCACCCTCATAGATGCGCCCCGGCTGCTGGCTGATGGCCGCGCAGGCCTGGAGGCGCTGGCCGCAGCGGGCGACTACGACGACATCCTCACGCCCGAACGGGTCGGACGCCTGCTACAACTGGCTCGAAATCCAGACGCACTGCTGACGACGCTCAACGCAGGGTCCATGACCTTGCTCCACGGCGACGCTGGATTCCAGAACATCGCCATCACCCGGGATGGACGCGAGCGCATCTGGTATGACTGGCAGTTGGTGAGCTGGGGCCCGCCCGCGCTGGATTGGGCCACATTTTTGCATCCCTGGGGCTATCCCAAAGCTCAACCGCCCATGGATGCAGAGACGATGACAGCGCATTATCTGCAAGAATTGCAACATCGAGGCGTCTTGTTGCAATCGGAGACCTTCGCCCGCCAGCTCGACGCGGCCTTCTTGTGGCGCTGGCTCATCCAATGGGCGCCGTTGTTGGGCAAATATCGCGAACGCCTGCGTCCGGAAGTGTATCGCCGACTGGGTGCAGCGTTCGAGTTGTATCACTGGCCTGCATTGCCCCGCCTGACAGCCTGAAAACTGGGACAAGGTGATATAGGTCATAGTCAGCGGGGAAGGACTGCGCGAAACTTGAATGAGCGCCCCCTATTTGCTGTATTTGTGATCAATAATGATATTCAACAAATCGAATAACCTTAAAACCCAAAAGGAGTTGTAAACAATGTCTCTCAAAGAAGACGCCATCAGGTATCACACGCAGGGAAAACCTGGCAAGATCGAGGTGATCCCCACCAAACCGCTTCATACGCAGCGCGATCTTTCGTTGGCCTATACGCCGGGCGTGGCCGTGCCCGTGTTGGAAATAGCAGAGGACCCCAGCAAAGCCTTCGATTACACGGCCAAGGGCAATCTCGTGGCTGTCCTCTCCAACGGCAGCGCTATTCTGGGATTGGGCAATCGCGGCCCGCTGGCGGCCAAGCCGGTGATGGAAGGAAAAGGCGTTCTGTTCAAAGGCTTTGCTGATGTCGATGTGTTCGACATCGAAGTGGACACTCAGGACCCGGACGAGATCATCCGCGTGGGCCAGCTCATCGCCCCGACCTTCGGCGGCATCAATCTGGAGGACATCAAGGCCCCAGAGTGCTTCTACATCGAAGAAACCCTGGAGAAGACCACCGACATCCCCATCTTCCACGACGATCAGCATGGCACGGCCATCATCTCGGGTGCGGGGCTTCTGAATGCGCTGGAGATCAACGGCAAGAATATCGAGGATATCAAGATCGTCATCAATGGCGCTGGCGCGGCGGGCATTGCCTGCGGCGAATTTTACATCGGGCTTGGTGCGAAACGCGAAAATATCATCATGTGTGATAGTCGCGGCGTCATTTACAAAGGCCGCGAGGCGGGCATGAACCCCTACAAGGCGCGCTTCGCCATCGAGACGGACAAGCGCACCCTGGCCGATGCGCTAGAAGGCGCCGATGTATTCATGGGCGTCTCGGTGGCCAACGTGGTCACAAAAGAGATGGTCAAGAGCATGGCCAGGGACCCCATCATCTTCGCCATGGCCAATCCCGATCCGGAGATCACCTGGGAGGATGCGCATGAAGCTCGTCCTGACGTCATCATGGGCACCGGCCGCAGCGATTATCCCAACCAGGTCAATAACGTGCTAGGCTTCCCCTTCATCTTCCGCGGCGCGCTGGATGTGCGGGCCACCAACGTGAATATGGAGATGAAGGTGGCCGCGGCCAAGGCCCTGGCCGCGCTGGCCCACGAAGACGTCCCCGACAGCGTGCTCAAGGCTTACGGCCTGGATTATCTGCACTTCGGCAAAGATTATCTAATCCCCAAGCCGCTGGATCCCCGAGTGCTGACCTGGGTGGCTCCCGCCGTGGCCAAAGCGGCCATGGATACAGGCGTCGCCCGCAAGCACATCGACATCGAGGCCTATCCCGACCAGTTGCGGGCCCGCCAGGGCCTGGGCATGACGGTCATGCGTCATATCATCCGCCAGGCCAAGAATGACCCCAAGCGCGTGGTGCTGGCTCAGGGCGAACATCCCAAGATGATTCGCGCGGCCTACGCTCTGGTGCAGGAGGGCATCGCCGATCCCATCCTCATTGGCAAGGCCGAGCTCATCCAGAAAGAGATCGAAAATCTGAAACTGGATTTCAAACCCACCATTGTCGAACCGGGCAAGTGCGAGAAGTCCGAACTATATGCTCAGAAGCTGTTCGAACTGCGGCAGCGCAAGGGCGTAACCCTGGCAGCCGCCCGCCAGATGGTGTGCCGCCCCAACTACCTCGCTCCCATGATGGTGCAAATGGGAGACGCGGACGCGGCCGTGGGCGGTCTCACCGCCAGCTACGCCGATGTGTTGCGTCCCGCCTTGCAGGTGGTGGGCACTTCGGATGACGTCAACATCGTCAGCGGCGTTTATCTGATGATCGTGCGAGACAAGGTGTACTTCTTCTCCGACACCACCGTTAATGTCGATCCCACCGCCGAAGAGTTGGCCGACATCGCCATCGATGCGGCCAAGGTGGCCGAGACCTTCAATGTCAAGCCTCGCATCGCCATGATATCATTCTCCAACTTTGGCAGCGCCCGCTATCCCCAGAGCGAGAAGGTTCAAAAGGCCGTTCAGATCGTCAAGGAACGCCGCCCCGATCTTAACATCGATGGCGAGATGGAGGCCGACGTTGCAGTCACACCCGAGCTCATGGAGGAGAACTTCCCCTTCAGTGAGGTCAAGGATGCGAACGTGCTAGTCTTCCCCAATCTGGATGCGGCCAACGCCG
>JALXAF010000178.1 GCA_026992375.1 Anaerolineae bacterium | reverse complement strand
CGCACGAACAGGTAGCTGACCAGGGCGAGCAGCGCCAGGAGGGTGATCAGGATAGCCAGCAGCAGCTTGCGCCGACGTTTTTCTTCTGGTGTGAGCTCAGGGGGCGGCGATGGATCCATTGAAGTGACGCTCATTGTGACTGCTCCTGGGTTTGCATGGCTTTGAGGCTGGCCTGGACGCGTCCCAGCGCCTGCCGGGAGGCCAGATCATGGGGATCGGTGGAGACGGCCTTTTGCAGGATGTCTTGGGCGGCTGCGTAGTCGCTCATCTTCTCGTAGGTGAGGCCCAGGCCCAACAACGCGGGAACGAACTGAGGCAGGGCGTCTACGGCTTTCAGCAGGTGCGCTTCTGCGGTTTGATAATCCTTTTTCGTAAAGGAGAGCATTCCTTCTGCATATTCGGTGTAGCCGGGCCGGTGCAGCGCCTTGTAGCTCGTGATCATGCCCTCGTAGGCTTCGGAGAAGTCGGGAACGAATCGCACGGCTGCGTGGAATTGTTCCACCGCATCCTCATGTTTTCCCAGGCCTTGATAGGCCAGGCCCAATTGATAGGCCGCGTCGGCGTCGGTGGGCATGATGGTCATCGCCTCTTGCAAGGGCGCTATCGCCTCGGCGAACTCTCCTTTTTTGATGTAGCTTTCGCCAACGAAGTAGTAAAGCATTTCCAGGATCATATCCGATTTGGCGGTGGCGCTTTCTTTGCGCACATCGATGACCTTTTGCAACAGGGGGATGGCTTCGGCGGCATGTCCCAATCGCACATGAGACATGCCGGCAATGAGCAGCGCTTCCTGGCTGTCGGGCGCAACCTGCAACAATTGTTGGGTTTGCTCCAGCGCCAGATCGTACATGCGGTTTTCATAGTAGAGTCGGGCCAGATTCAGGCGTAGATCAGGATTTTGCGGGTCCTCCTTCACAGCCTGGATGGCTTCTTGAATGGCGATCTCGGTAGGCGAGGCCGCGCCGCGGGGTGCGAAACGATCCCAGTAGTAGTAAGCGCTGAAGGCTGTGAGGACGAGAATCAGCAATACGCCCACGACGATGATGGCCCGCTGGATGGTGCGGGTGCTCACCGCACTCTTTTCCGAGATGGGTTGATTGGTCGAAGTCATTGTGGGAACTCCCGTTTTAGTTTTGCGCAAGGAAAATCGACGCATGGGGCTCAGACAGTGGTTTCGGGCTGCCCGGGGGCGCTTGTCGAACGGGTTAAATCGGGCGATACGCGTTGGGAGCGGATAGCTGGGCGTTCGGTCGAAAGGGGCGCCCGAGGCGCAACTTCTTCCGGCCGCACCCGGCTCAGAAATTCGTAGGCGGAAATGATGCGGTCGTATTCCAGCGGGTGTTCGTGAATCATTTCATCTTCATCCATGAAGCCGGTGAAGATGCTGGTGTTCCGGGTTTTGATCTGGGTGTGATACATGTGCCAGATGAGGATGGAGAGCACGGCCAGGATGGCCTCCCAACGATGCAGTGCCCGGGCGATGGGAATGGCCTGGCCCGGAAGGAATCGGGTGATGACAAGGGGAAACCACATCACAACGCCGGTGGTGATCATGACGATCTGCCCCCATATCAGTGCCCAATACTCGATTTTTTCGTCGAAACTGAAGCGATCGAATTGGGGCGGATTGGGCCTTTTATCCAGGTTGTAGAGAATCATTTGCACAAAATCTTGCAAGTCTTTCATGCGGGGCCACATGCCTCCGCGTTCTCGTTTGACGAACCAGGTTTCCAGAATCTGCCAGGCGTGATAGAGGGTGACCGCAATGAGGGCGATGGCTGCGCCGCGGTGCACGGAGCGCAGATCATCGACGCCGCCCAGCAGGTTGACGATTGCAGCCACCAGTCGATGCTGGCTGAATGTTTGCAGGAGCCCCGTGAAGGCGAGGATGGTGAATGAGGAGAGCAGCACCAGATGCTGGTAGCTTTGTGAGAGATCGAACCGGCGGATAAGGCGTCGACCATCCAGCAGGGTGATGATGCGGAAAGCCAGCCTG
>JALXAF010000177.1 GCA_026992375.1 Anaerolineae bacterium | reverse complement strand
TCGCATCCCCCGAAAGGAAAGCGTGGAGGGTGAGGGGCGCGAGGGTGAAGTTGTAAACCAGTTGCGCCTCGTCGGTCTTGCCCGTCTCGGGCAGATAATCGCCAAAATAACTGATGTTCTCCTGATGAGGGACGTTGGTCTCGGTGATGAGAAGGACGTCGGGCGCGACCGCGTCGAAAATGGCCCGCCACAGCTTGACCATGGCGTGAGTCTTGGGCAGATGGATGCAAGACGCGCCCTGTTCCTTCCACAGGTAAGCAATGGCGTCCAAGCGGATGATCTGCGCCCCTTGCGCCGCGTAGAACAACAGCACATCGATGATCTCTAGCGCCAGCTGCGGGTTGGCGTAATTTAGATCGACTTGATCCGAACTGAAGGTCGTCCACACATGCTTCACGCCCTCTGAGGTTTCCACGGGCGTGAGCAGAGGCAACGCCCGCGGCCGCACCACTTGCGAGAAGTCAGCCAGCGGATCAACCACGATGAAATAATCCCGATAAGGCTTCTCACCCCGCACGAAGCCCTGAAACCAGGCGCTCTCCCGCGAAATGTGATTGATGACCGCATCGAACATGAGGCGGTAGCCCCGCTGTTTGAGCCGGGCGATGTCCCGCCAATCGCCCAGGGCCGGGTCCACCTGCTTGTAGTCGATGACGGAAAACCCGTCATCCGAGGAGTAGGGGAAGAAAGGCAGGATGTGCACGCCGTCCAACACATCCCGTAAATGATCATCCAGGAAGCGGGCCAGGGTGCGCAGATGAGGCTGTCCTGGCTGTTGAAACTGATCGCCGTAGGTGATGAGAATGGCGTCGCGCTGGGTTAGAAGCTGATGTAAGGGATGTGGCGGGCCCTTGGTTGGATGATCTTCACGGAAGACGCGAATGCGCTGAGCAATGGCCTCTTGCAGCCAGCTAGCTTCCTTCTGTGAATAAATGAAATAGAGCCACTGTCGAATGCGGTCTTTTGGGAGGGTCATGTCAACGACAATGCAGGAATGCGGATATCAGAAAAATGAAGCGAACAGATCGCGGAGTTTCTTTTCGAGCATTTGGAAAGAGAAATGTTGGCGGGCGAGTTCATAGTTCACTTCGGCTCGACGTTGGACTTCGGCAGGTTTTGCCAAAAGAGTCTTTACCTCCTCCACGGCTCTATCATCCACAAATCCATCCAATTCCACAAATTCAAAGCCCAGAGGACGGATGTCTGCATTGTAAACGGGGTAACGATTCACGACCGTTAATTTCTTGAAATAAATCGCTTCCAACAAAGCATTGCCAAAACCTTCGTACAGGCTGGGATAAGTGACCAAATCAGCGTGGATGTAAGCGTCCCACAAACTATAGACTTTATGGCCATCTTCCATGCGCCGCTGCACCGCCACCAGATAATCGATCAGTTGAAGATCGACGTGCATGAGCCGCGCCTCTCGCTGCAGCCAATGCCAGTAGTCCATGCCCTCGTCGTTGGCGCTGTGGGTGATGAAGAGATGGGCCTGGGGCGTCTCCAAGCGCTGCACCAGTTCGATAGCCAATTCGATGCCTTTGCGTTGCACGATTCTGGTGGGTTGAAGCACAAACAGATCATCCATGCTCACCCCCAGCGCCTTCCTGAAATCCCGGTTGTAGTCATCCACGCCCGGCGGCGGCGTCTCAAAATCCATCACATTGGGAATAACCACAGAATCGATGCCGCGGCGGAATTTGAGTCGGCGCTGGGCGATGCTGTTGATAGTCACATGGCGGATGGCGGGCAAATCGGGGGGAAATGCGGCGTCCAGCAGATCAAGAATGGCATTGGCCTGATAGCGTTCCCGTTCCCAATAAAAGTCATGGTCATGGGCGATGGTGGGGATGTTCAATTCGGCGATGAGCCCCATCAAGCACACGCCCAGAGGGAGATTCATGGGGATGGCCAATGCGTTTTCAACGATGATCGCATCCAGATTATTTTTGCAAATAAACGCACGCAAGGGCGGGCGGATTTCATCCGCAACAGCG
>JALXAF010000176.1 GCA_026992375.1 Anaerolineae bacterium | reverse complement strand
TGACGCCCAGGGGGATGCCGCTCTCGACGAAACCGATGAACAGGGGCACGGCCGAGCATGAGCAGAAGGGCGTGACCACGCCCAAACTGGCGGCCAACGCATTGCCCACGCCCTCGCGCTTGCCGCCCAGCGCCCGGCGGGCTTGCTCTGTGCTGAAAAAGCTGCGCAGCGTGGTGATGAGAAAGGTGACGCCCGCCAGCAGCATCAGGATTTTGGGCGTGTCGTAGAGGAAGAAGGCCACCGCCCCGCCCAGACGGCTGTCGGGCGAAAGTCCCAGCGCCTGGTAACTGAACCAATCGGCGAAGGGCCGTATCTGGCTCCAGGCCAGCAGCCAGATAGCGGCCAGCCCCAGGACGACGGCCCAGGGCTTCCATTTGACGGCGTGGGTGGCGGGCATGGGCGCGGCGATGGCCGCGGCTTGCGGTTTCTCGTCAGTAAGATCGAAGTCAGGATCGACGAAAACGAATTCTCCAGACATGAATAGGCGTCTCCTTGCTGTGTGTGTGGTGTGTGGGGTGTGGCGGGATCAGGTTTCTGTCAGCCAGCGGGTGACGGCGGCCGGGGATGGCGGGTTGCCGCGGGCGATAATCTCGCCGCCCAGGCGCAACTGTGGCAGATGCAGGGGATTGACGCGGGCCAGCCGCCCGACGTCGTTGATCTCCTCCAATCTGACGTCGACGCCCAGACGCTGCGCTTCATCCAGCACAACCTGGCGCATACGCTGATAGCGTGGGCATGTGGGCGAGCCCAACAGGTGGATGGAAATCATGGGGCGATGGGAATCAGATGGAGTTTGGCCAACAGCGCGTCTTCATCGATGCGGCAGCCTGGTTGCATGAGGAAATCAAAGGGATTGACCAGCTCGCCATCGACCAGGATGCCGGGCGAAGCCCGCAGATGGTGCTTTTCGGCCAGAGCCTGGCCCTCGGGCGACTCCAGGTCGATGCGGGTGAAAGGGATGTTGTGATCGACAAGGTAATCTAGAACTTTCTGGCTGCGGCGGCAGCCCCGGGCGGGAATAATGATGATGTTTGGGGTGAGGGATGAAATCATAGTGAGAAAACCGTGAGTTTGTCGATTGCGTCAATTGGATGCAACCGCGCTGGTTTCGGGCGCTTTGGCGAAATAGCGCCGGTGGAAGTAGAAGGCCACGTTCACCAGCCCGATCATCACGGGCACTTCGATGAGCGGCCCGATGACCGTGGCGAAAGCCTGGCCCGATGTGATGCCAAAAACCGCCACCGCCACCGCGATGGCCAGCTCGAAGTTGTTGCTGGCCGCGGTGAACGCCAGCGTTGTCGTCTTGGCGTAGTCTGCGCCGATGCGGCGGCCCATCCAGAAGCTGACCAGGAACATGATGACGAAGTAGAGGGTCAGCGGGATGGCGATGCGCACCACATCCATGGGGATTTGAACGATGAGCTTGCCTTTCAGGCTGAACATAACGACGATGGTGAACAGCAGGGCGATGAGGGTGAGCCGCCCGATGCGGGGCGTGAACTCCCGCTCATACCAGGCATCGCCCTTGGCGCGGCGCAGGAAGACGCGCGTAAGAAATCCCGCCAGCAGGGGGATGCCCAGGTAGACGAACACGCTCTTGGCGATATCCATCATGCTGATATCCACCACCGCGCCCCCAATGCCCAGCCATTCCGGCAGGACGGTGATGAAGACCCAGGCGTAGAGGCTGTAGAAGAGCACCTGGAAGATGCTGTTGAAGGCCACCAGCCCGGCCGCATACTCGCTATCCCCCTCGGCCAACGCATTCCAGACGATGACCATGGCGATGCAGCGGGCCAGACCGATGAGGATGAGCCCGACCATGTACTCGGGGTAGTTGTGCAAGAAGATGACGGCCAGCAGGAACATGAGGAGCGGGCCTATGATCCAGTTTTGCACCAGTGAAAAGCCCAGAATTTTCGTATCCCGAAATACCTCGGGCAATTCCTCATACTTCACCTTGGTGAAAGGCGGGTACATCATCAAGATCAGGCCGATGGCG
>JALXAF010000175.1 GCA_026992375.1 Anaerolineae bacterium | reverse complement strand
CCCCCATCCCAACCCCCTCTCACTCCCAAAGGAGCACGCATTCATGTTCGATCTCACCGACAAAATCGCTCTCGTCACCGGCGCATCGCGCGGCATTGGCGCTGAAATCGCCCGCCAACTGGCCGCGGCCGGAGCCACCGTCATCGTCAACTACCACAGCAGCGAGCAGGCCGCGACCCAGGTCGTGGCCGACATCGAAGCCGCAGGCGGCAAAGCCGTGGCTGTACAGGCCGATGTCAGCGATTTCAAACAGGCGAGCGATATGATCAAGGCCATCAAAAAGGATTTCGGGCGGCTGGATATCCTGGTGAACAACGCGGGAACCACTCGCGACAACGTCATCGCTCTGATGAAGGAAGAAGACTGGGATGTAGTCATCCGCACCAATCTCAAGAGCGCCTGGAACTGCTCCAAGGCCGCGGCCCGGCTGATGATGCGCCAGCGCTGGGGCCGGATCATCAACATCTCCAGCGTGGCCGGGGTGTATGGCAACGCGGGCCAGACCAATTACGCCGCGTCCAAGGCGGGGATGATTGGTCTGGCTAAAAGTCTGGCCAAGGAAATCGGGCCTCGCAACGTCACCGTCAACGTCATCGCTCCCGGCTTCGTCCCCACCGACCTCACCAACTATCTGCTGGAGGACGAGGAGGTGGAGAAAACCATCATCGAACACACCTCGGTGCGGCGGCTGGGCAGGCCCGAGGACGTGGCAGCGCTGGCCGTTTATCTGGCCTCGGATGAGGCGGGTTTCGTCACCGGCCAGGTCATCGCCGTGGACGGCGGTTTGTCGCTTTAGGTGGAGACGAGTATAC
Source organism: Anaerolineae bacterium (assembly GCA_026992375.1). GTDB lineage: Bacteria > Chloroflexota > Anaerolineae > J102 > J102 > M2005. The sequence continues at coordinate 6,179 of JALXAF010000175.1, read as the reverse complement.
TTTGTTCACGATGAGACATCGCCGACATCACCAACACATTCCGGGGGCAGACGCGGCCCCGAAAGACATCCCCCCTTGGCGAAATCATTTTCTCTGAGGAGGCGTTAGAACCCGCATGAAGTCCCAACGACATCGAGCGCGACAGGCCGCGCTTCAAGTCCTCTACGAAATCGATATTGCGGATCATCCGCCGGGCCAGGCTCTGGCCGCCCGACTACAAACGCTGGATCCTCCCTTGCCGGACGGCCTCGCCCGATTCGTTCAGGAGATCACCGAGGGCGTTATGAGCGTTCGCAATCAACTGGATGAGGCCATCGGGCGCTTCGCGCCGGAGTGGCCCGTCTCGCAGATCGCGGCCATCGACCGCAACATTCTGCGCATTGCGCTGTGGGAAATGAATTTCTACAACACGCCCACCAAAGTCGTCATCAACGAAGCGGTGGAGTTGGCCAAAGAATTCGGGGCCGAAACCAGCCCCCGATTTATAAACGGCGTTCTGGGCGCAGCCACTCGCAACCGGGCGGATGTCCAGACTCTGCTGGGCGCCTCCCGAACGATCGTCTCCGGGGATTGACGACATTATGTTCAACATCGGCATGGGGGAGCTCCTCTTCATCGTTCTGCTGGCGTTGGTGGTCGTCGGGCCCGAGCGTCTGCCCCAGATCATGCGCGAATTTGGGCGCATCGTGCGGCAGATACGCTTGATGGTCAATGAATTCACCAATCAGTTCGGCGATGAATTGCAAAGCTTCCAGGAATTGCAAGAGCCCATTCAGGAGCTGCAACAACTCGCCAATGACATCAACCCCGTCAAGCAGGTGACGAAGATCGCCGTGAATCTGGACGCCAAGGCCGACGCCGCGTCAGCAACTCGCTCCTCCGCCCCGATAGCCGCGGCCCGAACGAGCGACGATTCTACGCCGCCACCATTGGTGAAACCCACGGCTGCATTTCGCTCACCACCGCCCAGGCCCGGAGATAACCCCATGAAGATCATCGCTCGCGCCAAAAAACGCCGCGACGATTCAACGCCATCTCGTAACGACTTATGACCGTCGACGCCGAACAGACGCCGCCAGAGCCCGCGCCCGCAGCACCGCCAACGGGCTCCGCATCCGAAACGCCCGGACATCCCCAGCAAGAAGATGCCCAACCACTGATCGAGCATCTGAAAGAACTGCGCGACCGGCTGCTGAAAGCGACTCTGGCTCTGGTCATCGGCGTGGTTATCGGCCTCTTTTTCGCCAAACCCTTTCTCGAAATCCTGATCTCGCCCTTGCAGGGGGCCAGCGAGCTTCAGCTTCTAAAACCGACCGAGTCCATCTTCATTTATCTAAAGGGCGGGATGATTCTGGGTGCCATCGTCGCCAGCCCCTTCATCCTTTATCAGATCTTCGCGTTCATCGTGCCGGGGCTGACAAAGCGAGAACGGCGGGGCCTGTATCTGGTGTTGCCTCTGGCCGCGGGGCTTTTCGCCCTGGGCGTGGCCTTCGCTTCTTTCATCGTTCTGCCCTTTACACTGCGCTATCTCACCACCTTTCTTTCCGATCTAGCCATCAGCCAGTATTCCTTTGGCGAATACATGAGCTTCGTGCTCAGTTTCCTATTCTGGCTGGGCGCGGCTTTTGAATTGCCTCTGTTCATCGCTATTCTGGCCCGATTGGGCGTCATCACCCCCCAACAACTGCAAAGCACCTGGCGCTATGCCGTCGTCATCGTGGCGGTGCTGTCAGCGGTCATCACCCCCACGCCCGATCCTTTCACCATGTCGCTGGTGATGATCCCCCTGCTGGGATTGTATGTGCTGGGCATCCTCATGGCCCGCATCGCCTACAAGCCCCGCACATCCCCCGTCCCAGACACCGAAGATGCGGATGGAGAACGTTAGAAGGTGGCATTCGCCGCTGATGACGCGGACGTCCCAGAGCGCCGCCTTTGATCGAGGTCGACGAGATACGCCCCTTCAGCGGCGCATACGCTGCAGCGCTGCATACCCAACCAAATGCAAATGGCGCGTGGCCCATGAGAGATCGGGCAGGATGCGCCAGGGCAGATCGGGCCAGCCGCACAGGTGGAGCGGTCGCCAACGCGGCTCGAACTTGGCCTTGAACTGATACAAGCCGCGATAGTCATAGCCGAAGCGCAGCAACCGCCCGGTCCGGGCGATAAATCGGCCGCGGCAAGCGGGTGACCAGGGTACGCGACAGGGCTCGCTGGTCAGCGGATCGCGCAAGGTGACAAAAGGCGTCGCACCCAGACTCAGCCATTGTTCGCCTTCGGCCAGCAGACGGGCCTGCACGTCCAGGATCAACGCCTCCATCACACCTACAGGCGCATCTTGCCGACGCAGCAACAGCTCGACGTGCCAGTAGCCCGGTTTCATGGTCGAGATGGTCATGGCGCCCAACCAATCGTCGTTGGGCCCGACCAACGCGAACCCCCGGACGCTGGCATCGAAATCGGTGCGGAATGCGCACTGTAGCCGGGGTTTCGAGCCGTGCACCGTGGCCTCCCACAGCGCGTTCATCTTTGCCCGATTATCGTCGGTGGGCCGCAACGCTCTCACCTCACCCCACCGGCGTCCGCGGCGAGCCAGATCCAGTAGCGAGGCCTTTGGCGGCGCATCCATCGTTAGCAACGCCTCGACGCCCACCTGCGCCGTTTGGCCGCCTTGGCCCAGCACGTAGCGGGCCAGAGTCTTGTTGCAGCCCTGCAAAATGAAGCCGCGGGGCAGCGATCGCAGACGCTCCTCGAAAATGCGCCGAAAAGGCCAATCTAGCGGCGCATCCGCGCAGGGAACCCAGGTGCGGCGTGAAAGCGGCAGCCGCAGGGTTCTCAGGCGCGGCGCGGCGATGTCGGTTCGGGCCCAGCTCAGCGGCAGGTCGAGAATCTCGGATGAGAATGGCATGAGAGTATTATAACCCGAGTTCGGAGGGAGGCGGATGGTGAAGCCGGGCGATGGCGGGGATGTTCGGCAAAAGTGACGGGATTTGGATTTGTGGGCGGGATATTGGATACTTGAGGCATGTCTACAGAACGCATCGAAAGCCTCATCCTGCTGGAAACGAATATCGATGACATGCCCGCAGAGTGGCTGGGACCGCTGTTGGAGCAGTTGCTGGATGCGGGCGCGCTGGACGCGTGGTTCACGCCCATCCAGATGAAGAAAAACCGGCCTGCGGTGCAGCTCAGAGCGCTGTGCGGGCCCGAGAAAGCGCCGGAGCTGCGCGCGCTGCTCTTCGCCCACACTAGCACCCTGGGCGTGCGCCAACAGGAAGTGCAGCGGTTCAGCCTGCCGCGGCGCATCCAGGTGGCGCAGACCCCTTTCGGGCCGATTCGCGTCAAGCTGGCCCAGGTTGCGCCGGGCCGCTGGAAGGCCGCGCCCGAGTTCGAGGATTGTATGGCCGCGGCCCGGGCCCATGACGCGCCTCTGGGCGAAGTGTATCGGGCGGCCCTGGCTGGCGTGGATTTCGGATAACAGAGGCGAAGGGATGATTTTCCCGGCCTCCCTTTTGCCCCCACCCCGACTCTCCCCCGCTTCGGCTGCGCCTTGCAGGGGAGGCCGAGAGGGGGCTTGTCTCCGAACCAAATTCGAAATTGCTGGAGACTGAATTATGAACATTGACAAAATAATCCGGTTATAGGCCTGGGGCGCTTCGCGCCCGCCGCCAACGCCGGGGGATAAAGTCCCCCGGCTAGAAACAGCGCCCCTGCGGGGCTAGCCGAATTTATCCGGCGCTGTTTTGTAGCCCGGCGACTTCATCGCCGGGTGGACGTGGCAAACGCCACTATGACCGATTTAATTTGTGAACATTCATCATTCGGCCAGCGCCCGCCGCCAGCCCAAAGCGTCGGCTGAAGTCGCTCTATTGAGCCCTGCGGGCTGAAGGGCGACCGGTGTCGCCCAGCCCTCCAACCGAAATTAGACACCCCATTTGAAATTACTGGATTTCGAATAGCGCAGGTTGCCAGAATAGAAAAATCCGTGCTACCATGTTTCGCATCTGCGCCTCCGTCTCCCGACCATGACCTGCTTTCATTGTGGCCGACGCGTTTTCGGCAAATTCCTCCGCGGCAAACTCCCGGTCCGCTTCGCGACCATCATCATCCTGCTGCTGACGTGGCTCTCGGTGGCCGCGGGCCCGCCCGTGTGGAAGAGCAACCATCCCCATCCTCTTTTGCTCACCCAGGGGCAGATGCAGGAACTCCGCGAGATCGCGCAAGGCCCGCCCACGCAATCACGCGCGGGCGTCTTGCTGGATCGCGAGAGCAACAGCCAGCTCTGGCAATGGCGTGGCGATGAATCCCTGCCCATGGCCAGCGTCACCAAGCTGATGACTACGCTGGTGGCCCTGGAGACGCTTTCGCCCGACGACGCTGTCGTCATCCCGCCGGAAGCCGTGGACATCGCGCCCGGGTATGCGCGCATGGGCCTACGGGCAGGACAAAAGACGTCGACGCTCGCCCTGCTTTACGGCGCGTTGCTGCCTTCGGGCAATGACGCAGCGATGGCCCTGGCTATCGCCGCGGGCGGCAGCGAGCAGGCGTTTGTGGCGAAGATGAACGCGCGAGCCAAGGAATGGGGCCTGAGCCACACCCACTTCACCAATCCCCACGGCATCGATGCGCCCGAGCATTACGCCAGCGCCCGCGACCTGGGCCAATTGGCTCTCCGAGCTTTGCAAAATCCCCTCATCGCCGACATCGTGGCCACGCCCGTCAAGGACATCGAGGGCTTTCATCTGGTCAACACCAACCAACTCCTCACCACCTATCCCGGCGCTTACGGCGTCAAGACCGGCACCACCGACAACGCCGGGCAGGTGCTCATCGCCGCGGCGCGGCGCTCGGGCCAGGGCGATGCGCTCACCGTAGTGATGAACAGCCCGGATCGTTACGTCGAGACCGCGGGTCTGATGGATTTCTACTTCGATCATTGGGTCTGGATCGATGTCGGGCTGAAGCAAGATGTCCTGAACCGGGCCACGGGCCCTGACGGCGCCGCCTATCTGCTCTCCACGCCCCCGGCGCCCCTCTTTTTGCAACGCTGGCAGGTGCACGAACTGCGCCCCCTGCGCGTCGTCAGCTTCGACGCGGCGGGGCGGCCGTCGGGCCTGTATCAGGTGTGGTATGGCGAGGAGAAGCTGGTGGAGCTGCCCCTGCAATTCCAAAGACAACCCACCCTCAGTACGCCGCAGCCAGCGCCCAACGGCAATTAGATCCAGTTATGAACTTCTTGCCAAATTCTAATCGTTTTCCTATCATCCACCTTTCGATTCGCCGCGGATGACGCTGAAGAATCGGATCGTCGCGGATTTTCGCAGAAAAAATCCTTTTTCAATCCAAAAAATCCGCGAAAATCTGTCGCATCCGCGTTATCAGCGGCGAATCCCAAGGGCAGATGATGTGAATTATCGATTTGAAGAAGACAAAGTGCATAACAGCGTCTAGCCGCGGAGAATCATCCATGCGTCTCAACAAATTTCTCGCTCATGCCGGCATCGCGTCTCGCCGGGCCGCGGATAAGCTCATCGCGGCCGGTCGGGTGCAGGTGAATGGTCGGGTGGTGCGCGAGATGGGCGTGCAGATCGATCCCGCCCGGGACAGGGTGGCGGTGGATGGCAGGCTCGTGCGATCGTCTCCCCCGGGCGAAGGTTTCACCTATCTGCTGCTGAACAAGCCCCGCGGCGTCATCACCAGTCGCAAAGACCCCGCAGGCCGCAAGACCATCCTCGATCTGATCCCGCCCCGCTATCATCATCTGCATCCGGTGGGACGGCTGGATTTTCAGAGCGAGGGCCTGGTGCTGCTCACCGACGACGGCGATCTGACCCAGCGCCTTTCCCATCCCTCGTTTCGGCACGAGAAGGAGTATTGGGTGCAGGTCGCGGGCCAGGTTCCCAACGTGGTTCTCTACAAATTCCGCAAGGGCGTGCGCCTGGAGGATGGCGTGGCCCGAGCCCGGGTGCGCCGCCTGGGCAAAATCCCCCCGGAACAGCGCTTCTGGATCGAACCGGAGCCCGGAACCACCTGGCTCGCGTTCATCCTCACCGAGGGCCGCAATCGCCAGATCCGCCGCATGTGCGAAGCCGTGGATCTGCGGGTGAAGCGCCTGGTGCGCGTGCGGATGGAAAGCATCCACATTGGCGACATCAGGCCGGGCCATTGGCGACTGGCCA
>JALXAF010000174.1 GCA_026992375.1 Anaerolineae bacterium | reverse complement strand
CCCCCGATACTCGCTGCGCTCGTGTTCGGGGGAGGGAGACGCCCGTCTGCTGCACATATTGGCAAAGCGACGAGCTCCTCCCCCTGCAAGGCTGCAGCCGAAGCGGGGGGAAGGCCGGGAGGGGGGCCCTTGCCAGGCCAAATTTGAAATTGTTGAAGTGCATCGCACCAGTTTGACTTGCTCCTCCATCACCACGCTTTCCCTCTCCTTCCATCAGCCATCCTATGCCACAACGCATCGGCATCATCGATCTGGGTTCCAACACCACTCGCATGGTGATTTACGAATACGAATGGGATCAATTCTTCCGATTGGAGGATGAGATTCGCGAGGTCGTGCGGCTGCGCGAGGGCATGGGCCGCACCAATGTGCTGCGGGCCGCGGCCATCCAGCGGGCGGTCAACGCCATGCGCATGTTCAAGGATCTGGGGGATGGTCTGGGCGTGAGCAAGGTCATCGTGGTGGCCACCAGCGCGGTGCGGGACGCGGTCAATCGCGATTCCTTTCTGGCCCGCGTCAGGGCCGAGACGGGCTGGACGCTGCGGCTGCTCTCAGGCGAGGAGGAGGGCTATTACGGGGCTCTGGGCGCGGTCAACGCCACCTGTTTGCAGGACGGCTTCGTCATCGATCTGGGCGGCGGCAGCGCCCAGATCGTAGAGGTGCGGGAGGGGCTTCCGGGCCGGGTGGCCAGCCTGCCCCTGGGCGCGTTGCGACTCACCGAACTTTTTCTCTCGCCCGACAAAATCAAACCGGAACAGGTGGCTGCGCTGCAAGCCTTCATCGACGAGCAACTGGCGCATCTGGATTGGTTCAAGGCCCGGCCCGGCGATCGTCTGGTGGCCATCGGCGGCGCCATCCGCAATCTGGGCAAGATCGATCAGGTGCGAAAGCGCTATCCCCTCTCCACCATCCACGGCTATCGGCTGGCTGCGGCCGATGTGGCGGGCATGGCGGATGAGCTGTGGCGGCTTTCGTTGAAAAAACGCCGCGCTGTAAACGGCCTGCGCTCAGATCGGGCCGACATCATCCCCGCCGCAGCCATCGCCTATGACATGCTCCTCAAACGCAGCGGCTTCGAGTCGCTCATCATCAGTCGCCCGGGCCTACGCGAGGGCCTTTTCTTCGAGCATTTCCTCTCGCGCCAGCCCCAGCCCCTCATCCCCGATCTGCGTCGCTTCAGCATCCTCAATCTGGCCCGCATCTTCGGCTTCGACGATCCTCACAGCCGTCATGTCGCCTTTCTGGCGCTGCGCATGTTCGATGATCTGCGCCCGGTGCACGAGCTGGATGAGGACTATCGAGAACTGTTGTGGGCCGCGGGCATTCTGCACGATATTGGCGCGATCATCAATTACCCCTACCATCATCAACATTCCTACTACATCATCCTCAACTACACCCTCTATGGCTACAGCCCGCGCGAACTGGCCATCATCGCGCTCATCGCCCGCTACCATCGCAACAAGGGCGTTCCCAAACCTCGGGAGATGGCTCCGCTGCTGACCAACGAGGACAAACGAGCCCTGGTCATTTTGTGCGGCATCATCCGGCTGGCCGAATATCTGGAGCGCGGGCGCAGACAGGTGGTGCGAGACTTGCGGTGTCATGCAGACCCAGAAAATGGCTGGGTGCAGATCGAAACGCTGACCACGGGCCATGCAGCCATCGAGCTGTGGGAGGCCGAGCGCAATCTCGATGTGCTGAGCGCGGCGCTGGAGATGGATGTGGAGCTGGTGGAGGGCGTGTGGCTGGGCGATGAGTAGAGCATTATTGGGAATAATCTACGGTGAGGCAGCCTCTCGACTTTTCGCCTAATCATGCCCGAATCAATGATTAATGAATGATGATTAAAGTGAAAACCACGCTGATTCCACCTTTGATCATTACTCATTGATGACTCCACTGCAAAAAGGTCATTTCACCACGGAGACACGGAGGACACGGAGAAAATAGTGGTAGTTCACAGAGAAATTTCTCTCCAAATCTCACCTTTTTCTTCCTCCGTGCGCTCTGTGCC
>JALXAF010000173.1 GCA_026992375.1 Anaerolineae bacterium | reverse complement strand
ATCGCGCCTCGCCCGCGTACACCCTGAACCCGCCGCGGCGGATGTACCCTGCCAGGGTCATGCCCCAGGCCCGGGCCAGGGCCACGGAGCGGCTGGTGGGCGAGGTGCGTGAGGCGATGACGGGCGCACCCATTTTCGCGGCCTTGCCCAGCATCTCCGAGCTGATGCGCCCGGTGGTGACGATGATTCGACCTTTCGTCTCCACGCCCGCCAGCATGGCCTTGCCCCACAGCTTGTCCAGGGTGTTGTGGCGGCCCACATCCTCGGCCATGAGCAGGACGCGCTCGGGCGTGCATAATGCGGACGCGTGCACCCCGCGCGTGATGGGATAGAGCGCTTCCGCGGCCCGCATCTCGTAGTAGCGGGCGATGAGCTGCTCGGGCGTGAGAGCCAGAGGCGGGAAGGGCTCAGGCGTGAAGTGCAGCAGATCGTCGAAGGTGACGCCGCCCCCGCAGCCTGCGGTGCGGATAGCGTCCGCGTCGTTGGGCAGGGGGGCGCTGTGGGCAAGCCACACATCCACGCATTCGCCCGATGGCCCCACGCGCAAATCCGCTACGTCGTCCGGGCCTGAGATGACGCCCTCGGAGCGGAGGAAGCCCAGGGCCAGGGCCTCCTGCTCCATGGGCGTGGCCATGAAACGGGCCAGCACCTGGCCATTCACCTGAATACAGACGTTCTTTTCCTCGATGACCGCGCCATCCACCGCCTCCCATCTTCCCGCGCGGGGAACGAACCAGGAGGCGGGGCTGGCCCCGGGCGGGAGGCGCAGCGCACCCTCTTCGTTACTCATGCGCGTCCTTTTTGGCGAATAAATGTAACTGCTAACATAAGCCCTGCTCATTCGACACGGATAGGAGAAAATACGGATAAAATCTTTTTGAATGACTTCGTGTCTTTTTTCCTCGCGTCTTCATGGCAAAAGAGGACGATTGGGGCCGACCGCCTTAGTAACCGTCTAAAAATTAGTTCCCGTTTTCGCTCACCGAGTGATGGATGTTCACAAATTAAATCGGACATCGTGGCGTTCGCTACGTCCGCCCGGCGATGAAGTCGCTGGGCTACAGAACAGCGCCGGGTAAATCCGGTTAGCCCCACAGGGGCGCTGGCTGCAGCGAAAAGGGGAAGTTATTTCTGGACGTTCACTTCGTAGACTCCATGAGCGACTGCACGCCGATAACGAACGAAAATGAAACGCAGAAACCTCTGATACACACAGATTTTCGCAGATTGTTTTGATTTTATCTGTTTTTATCTGCGTGGAGCAGCTTTTTCTGCGCTATCTGCGTTTCATTTACGAAGCAGTTACGAATGAGTTATCTCTCATGGCAAGAGGCTCCATCCTGAACGTTATGGGGCGCGCTGCCAGAGATCTTTGCATTTTGTTGCATGGCGACCTCCAGCATAGATGTTAGTGGATGTTTGTATGGCTGTCAAGTGTGCGTGCACCAGGGCGGGGCCTTTTCAATGTTATGAGATGACGCCTGAAAACCTTGGTGGTTTCTCAGACTTCGCAGGTGCATACCTGGCGAGATCTTCGAAATACGATCATCCATCGCCACCCTCCTGACCCGGACAAGCCGGAACCAGAAAGCTGATCTCTCACAAAGCATGTCCTGAGCGCAGCCGAAGGGCGTCAAAACGCCAGATTTTTCTTTGCGGCTCTGCGTTCCTTCGGCGAGGCCCTTCATTTTGTGCAGGACAGGCTCCGGACATGCTTTGCGTGAGTCATTTTTTGCCCAGTGGGTCAGGATGCCATTGATAAGCGCCTATTTGCCGACCAGAAGTCGAAGCTTCGGGCCTGCGATTTCATCGCCGGTGGGGCTTGTTTTGTTTGGCATCCCCAGCGCTTTTTGGTATGATACAGCCCATTATTCATCCAACCGAACATCCATACCACTCTGGCAACGAGCGCCCAACCAAGGATGACTGAATCGAACGTCCCTCAATCTGACATCGCAGTGGAGATGCGCGATATCGTCAAGCGTTTTCCCGGTGTCATCGCCAATGATCATGTGACTTT
>JALXAF010000172.1 GCA_026992375.1 Anaerolineae bacterium | reverse complement strand
TGGCGGCGCTCTTCCGCATCGACCGGGACACGGCCCTGATCACCTCGGTGGCCGGCGTCTTCGGTCCGCATCTGGTGGGCCCGGTGGCCGCGGCGCTCCGCAACCAAGGCGTGATCGTCTCGGGCATCGCCAGCGGCTTGGTGGGCTATGCCCTGGGGAACTTCGTGGGCGTGGGGCTGGCCCCGCTCACGCGCAGCGTGCGAGATGCGGATTCCTGGGCGTCGGCCCGCGCGGCCCGCAGCGTGTAGGTGGCGTCGCTGGCGGGACAGACCTGACGTTCTGAGGCCAGCGGGACTTTTTCCTCCCCCGCGCCGTCATCCAGAAAAGCCTCGTCCGCGTTGCGGATGGTCCACTGAAGCTGGGCGCATTCGCCTGGGGAGATGCGTTCGGGAGCCAGCAGGAAATCGATGACGATGGGAGGGCCCGGCGTGGGCGTGGCCGAGGGCGTGACGCCCGGGGCCAGGGTGGGCGTATCGGTAGGCGTCGGCGTGAAGGTGTGCGTGGGCGTGGGGGTGAGGGTGCGCGTCGGCGTGGGCGTGGGCGTGAATGTCGGCGTGTTGGTGGCTGCGGGCGTGTCGGTGGGCTCGGGCGTTGGCGTGGGCGTGGGGATGCAAATCTGGTCGAAGGGGATCACGGGCGGTTCGACATCGGAGCCGCCGCCATAGTAATTGCCGGGCCCCCATGCCCAGCCTTCCACGTCGCCATTCCGCACTCGATAGTTGGATGGCCCCTTGCCCGAGTATTCCCAGGCGCCCCCTTTGAGATGGTAGTAGGCCCAATAGACGCAGTTGACGCCCTGGCACTGGCAAAAGCATTCGTCCAGAGGAAAGTCGCAGCCATCGCTGTTGGGCCCGACGCTGATCTTGCAAATGGCCTCGCCAAAGCCGCTTTCCGGGTCTACGATGACGTTCATGCCCGAAAGCCGCAGCAGTTCCGCTCCGCTGACGCTCTCGGATGTGAATTGCACGCAGGCGGTGGTCACGCTGCCATTCCCGAATCGGATGACCAGGCCCGCGTGGTTGGTTTGCTGGGCGCGGCTCGATTGCCAGCCCAGGGCCAGCAGGAGAAACGCGAGGAGGATGACGACTTTCGGGCGCATGAGGGAGGGGGGGAATGTCTCACGCAAAGGCGCAGAGACGCAAAGGAAAAAGAGGCGTAACTACTAAGGTCTCATCACCACTTTTTGCCACGAAGACACGAAGAAGATGAAGACACGAAGTGTTTTTCTTTATTTTCCCTTCGTGCCTTCTCAAAACTTCGAGCCTTCGTGGCTTTTTGTGGCTTAAAGTCGAGTACGTTATGCGTGAGATCAGCTTTTTTGCTTGATTTGGGAATGACAGACGCAAGAAAAGCCCCTTCAGGCTATGCGGGCCGAAGGGGCTCATGGATGACGTTTCAGGCGTTCATCTTGCGGCGGCGTTGCACATAGCCGGCCAGGCCCACCAGGCCGCCTCCCAACAGGAGGATGGTCGTCGGTTCCGGGATTTCCGCCGGAGGCGGGTTCAGCTCCGATGCGATCTCGTCGTAGGTTTTGACGGGGGGATAAACGGTGGGATTGTAGTTGGCGTCGAAGCCGGACCAGGCGAATCCCTCGACGGCCCGATCCGCGGGCGTGTAGCCGCCGACGCCGACTTGCGAAACATCCCAGCCATCACCGGTCGCGTTCAGGTGGAAGTACGCCCAGAAGTGATCAGGATCGGCGAAGCAATTATCCACGGGATTGCCAACGCCGTCGATATTGCAAAGGGCCTTGCCCCAGGAGAGATCCGCCATGCCCACCGGGATGGTGGCGGCTTCCAGCACGTCGGCTGTGGTGGCGTCGGCCGGAACGGTGACGATTTCGGTGTAAACCCGATCGGGAAATTGAATGACCAGCGCTACGTTTTTGTCGCCGCCCTGAGCGAAGGCCACAGTGGCGATGATCATCAGCGCCAGGAGTGTGACGAGGATAACGAGATAACGTTTACGCATGAGAGACTCCTTTTGAAGAAGTGAGGGGTAACTACCAAGGTCTCTCCACCACTTTTTTCCACGAAGACACGAAGAAAGGCGAAGGCGCGAAGTATTTTTCTTTATTTTTCCTTCGTGTCTCCGAAAAACTTCGAGCCTTCGTGGCTTTTTGCGGCTTAAAGACGAGTACGTTAGCAGTTACAGTGAGAGGAATGAATGAGGACGATTCATGCGCGTTTCTCCAAAACAAAAGCCCCTGTCCAGATCGGACAAGGGCCTCGTATTTGAAGATACAGACCGGGGCCCGTCCGCGCAGGCTTCCGATGTCGCTACGGCGCGGGTTTTCTGGCTTGGGCTTGTGCCCTTACAGTTGCGGGACAGCGCCGGACTCGCACCGGACTTCCCCCGTTTCGACAAACGCCGAAAAACGCCGTAACCTCTCGGTATGTGATTGGCTGTCATTTTATCAGTCGTTCTTGTGGTTGTCAAACGATTTCGTTGACGAGGCTCGGCACGACCCGGGATGCGCCGCTTGGGCGGAATGGAATGGTGGAAATGAAGGGACGGCGGTTTTGCCCTTCCCTCTCATCGGTGTTATACTCCCGTCACTTGATTCGCACATTTGCGGATATTCAAACATCTCTCTGTTTTGGCTTTTCCGAAGATCGCCCGACATTCGGGCTTTTTTGTTGCTGACGGCGGGCTCTTACTTGCGACAAGGGCTGCTGTTGTGAACAACGGGGGCAAACGCCTGAAAAGGCATTTGCACGACAGCGAAAGGACAGAACGCAAGTAAGGACAATTTCATGACAACGTTTACCGAGTTGGGTTTGCGCCCGCAGTTGGTGCAAACCGTGACCGCGCTTGGCTATGCCGAGCCCACCCCCATCCAGGCCGGGGTTATTCCCCTGATGCTCGCGGGCCGCGACGTTTTAGGTCAGGCCCAGACCGGCACCGGCAAGACGGCGGCCTTTGCACTGCCCATCCTGCAAAATCTGGATTTGAACGCCTATCAGGTGCAGACGCTGGTGGTGGCTCCCACTCGCGAGCTGGCGCAGCAAGTTGCCCGGGCCTTTCAGAAATATGGTCGGGATATGAACATCCGGGTGCTGACCGTGTATGGCGGTCAGTCCTACGAGCCGCAGATCCGCAGCCTGCGCCGCGGCGTCGATGTGGTGGTGGGCACGCCCGGACGCCTCATCGATCTCATCCGACGCAACGTGCTGGACCTGAGCGCCATCACCACCCTGGTGCTGGACGAGGCCGACGAGATGCTGAGCATGGGCTTCATCAAGGATATCGAGACCATCCTCAGCGAGACGTCCGCCGAGCGCCAGACCGCGCTCTTCTCAGCCACCCTGCCCCGCCCCATCCGCCGTCTGGCCGATGGCTACATGCGGAAGCCCCAGGCCGTCACCATCCAGCGCAAACAACTGACAGTGGCCGCCATCGCCCAGCGTTACTACCTGGTGAATCAGCGGGATAAACTGGCCGCGCTCACCCGCCTGTTCGAGGTGGAGCCCATCACCCGCGGGCTCATCTTCGCCCGCACCCGGGTGGGGACGGGCGAGCTGGCTAACGAGCTCACCGGCCGCGGCTTCCCCGCCGAGGCCCTGAACGGCGACATGAGCCAATCGGCCCGGGAACAGACCCTGCGCCGTTTCCGCGATGGTCGTATCAAAGTGCTGGTGGCCACCGACGTGGCGGCCCGCGGTCTGGATATCGATGACATCTCCCATGTGTTCAACTACGATCTGCCTCAAGACCCCGAGGTGTACGTGCATCGCGTGGGCCGCACCGGTCGCGCGGGCAAGACGGGCGTCGCCATCACCCTGATCACGCCCAAAGAGGAATATCGCCTGCGCCAGATCCAGAAGTATACTCGCCAGCCCATCGCCCGGGCCCAGGTTCCCACCGAGGAGGAAATCCGCGAGCATCGCGAGATGAAGGTGCTGGAGGAGGTGCTGGTGTGGCTGAAACGCGGCCGGGCCAAGCGCGAGCGCCAGATGGTGGAGCTGCTGATGGCCGAAGGCTATGACGCCGCGGAAATAGCGGCTGTGGCCCTGAAGATGTCTCGCCGTCACGAAAAACAGCGTCCCATCATGCCCATCGGCCCGGTGCAAACCGGACGCCAGGGCCGGGATCGGGGCAAGGGCTACAAGAAGGGCGCCGGCAAGCACAATGGCCGCTACGATGGCGTCTCCCGCAGCTCCCACGAAAGCGGCATGGTGCGGCTGGTCATCAATCTGGGCCGCGAGCATGGCCTGCGCCCCAACGACGTGGTGGGCACCCTGGCCTACCAGGCGAACATCCCCGGCAAGACCATCGGCAAAATTCTGATTCAGGATCGTCACACCCTGGTGGATGTGAACGAGGCCTACGCGGGCCAGGTGCTGGCCCGCAAGGAGCCCTATCGCATCGGGCGCAAGTCCTTCACCATCGATCTGGCGGCGTAGCGCCGTTCTCTATGGCTTCTGAGCGGCGTTTCGCTATGGCCCGGAGTTGACGAAATCAGCGAATCCGCCTATAATTGCCATTGTTCTGCGGGTGTAGTTCAGTGGTAGAACGACAGCTTCCCAAGCTGTATGTCGTCGGTTCGAGTCCGATCACCCGCTCTACAACCTGCTCAGGCGTCGGTTGTATGACCGAACGCCTTTCTATTCTCCTGGAGAGGTCGCATAGCTGGCCGAGTGCGCGCGTCTCGAAAACGCGTAGGGTTAACCGCCCTCGAGGGTTCGAATCCCTCCCTCTCCGCCTTTCTCCAACAGCATATCTGCTCTCACATCGTGGAGAGGTCGCATAGTCCGGCCTAGTGCGCGCGCCTGGAGAGCGCGTATCCCCTCTGGGGATCGTGGGTTCGAATCCCACCCTCTCCGCCATGAGAAAAGCCCCCGTCCGCATGTGGATGGGGGCTTGTTTTTTGGCACGGGGCATTCTCTGGCAAAATGGCTTTTATAATTTTTCGTCAAACGTCATACGTCAAGTGTCAAAAAAACTTTTCGCCACGCTTTGACGTTTGACGCTTTACGCTGGATGACTGACAAAAGTCAGCTTGGCGTCTAAACCTACCGACTAAAATCAGGGCCAGGGGCGGCCCCCACCTTTGTTCCTCCCCCGCTCCGAGACGGGCGGGGGAGGAGATGAGGAAGCCTGATTAGATGGGCCGCTCGTCGGCCTGCGCCGACGCTTCCAGCGCCCCTTTTGACGAGGAAAGCATCGTCCCCGCAGGGGGACGGGCGGCGGAACGCCCATGGAACCGAATTCATTCGGCGAGTGAGGCGGCGCAACGAGATTTGTCAGTCAATCAGCGCTTCACGTTTGACGCGCTTTGTCAGGCATTGGCCGCCGGGATTGTAAGACGCTGGATGATGGGGCTGAATCACGCCGTTTTTTATGGCGTCACCAGCGCGAAATCGAAGTCGGCCGGGCGTTGCTGTCGATCGGAATACAGTCCGTCGGAATCCACCGCCAGCACCAGATAGCTGTAATTCACGTCGGCGTCCCCGCCTCCGCCAGGAGCGTCTGTGTAGCTGAGCGGACCGCTGGCGGGAATATCGGCCAGCTTGACTGCGCCTGCGTCGCCCGGAGCGAAGTAAAAGTTCTCGCTGCGCCAGATTTCATAATGATCGACGGCTCCGGGCGCGGCGCTCCATTGCAACAGCGAGCCTGAGTTCATCCGGCTTATCCCGACCTGCCCGACCGTCATCTCGTCGTATCTCTGAAAATCCACGTGATGGATGTATTCATCGCCGTCGTTCGCGCCGGAGCCAGAGCGGGAATCGATGAAGAAATCGGCGCCGCCACTGAGGCCATTGCCAAAGGCGCCATCCCGGATGAGGAATGTGGCGACTTTCCAGCGCCCGGTGTTGGTCTTGGTCACGTCGTTGGGGCGGGGATCGAGACGGCCTGTGGCGGGCAGTCCCGGATCGATGACCAATCCGCGGCGAATGTTCCAATCGTTGATGGCGAACACCTGGGCCGTCTTTTGGCCGTTGCCGCCATCATAAATCAATCGCCAGGTGTCTGCGCCATGATCCAGGTAGGTGACGGAGATGATGACCGTGTTGTGTTGGCCGTCGATGCCGGTGGATGGCGAGATGTAGCGATCATCCGCGGCGTAAGAGAATGCGAAATTGCCCGAGGCTTGATTGCTGCGCCGGGCGGACCACCCAGGATCCACCTCGATCTGAACTCGACTGCCGTTATTGTTGAGGTGAAACAATCCTGCATTTCGCAGATTTTGATCGTAGGGATTGTCGTTGTAATGCCAGGGCTGATTACTCACCCCCGACCATCCCGTTCCCGTTACGCGATTATCATCTGTCACGGGAATGGTATGGCTGTTGTTGGCAGTATGCAACTGGGTGAGAAAGAATTCCGAATTGCCCACGGGCGGATAGTAGTTGCAATCAATCTGCCCCGTATGGTTGAAGAAGCAAGGGCGACGATGCTCCCAGGCCCGGGACCAGATGCTGGGGGGCGTTTTTCGTCCCGGCAGGAAGCCCGCGCCGAAGTATTTGGCCGCCCATTCGGCAATGGTGCGATTGTTGTCGGTGTCCATGCCGTTGTAGGTCCAGAAGCTGGAGAGTCGAATGTAGTCGGCTCGGGCGTCCAGCACTCGCGACATCTGCCAGTAGAATTCGTTTTCGGTGCCGGTCATGTAGCCGTACCCTTCGAATTCGATGGGAATCGCTTCATTGTGCAAGTAGGCCTGATCCCACATGCCCGCGCAATGAGAGTAGAAGCTGGAAGCGCCGCACGCGTTGGTGAAGTCGTAATCGGCCGTGATGGCGTTGATGGAGACGCCCACCTGATGATTGGCCGCATACGCCGCCACTTCCCGCCGCTCCCAGGCGCCGAGGTAGAAGGGCGCATTTTGGGTGATCACTTGCAAGGTGGGATTGCCATTTTCATCAGAAAAAGCATCGCGATACATATCGCTAACGCTGTTAACCCAGTCGATCCACTCTTGTGAGCCCATCCCTCGATTCTGATAATCATCGTCATCCTGGTTGTGCGAAGGGATGTTTTCGCCATCTTTGCCCGTGGCGATGGCAATCCATTTGAACCGGTGTCCCTGGGGATG
>JALXAF010000171.1 GCA_026992375.1 Anaerolineae bacterium | reverse complement strand
ATCTGGCGCTACAAGCCGCTGCTGCCGGTGGAACCTGATGCGGGCGTCCCGCCGCTGACGGTGGGCGGCACGCCGCTGTATGAAACGCCCCGGCTGGCCGCGGGCCTGGGCCTGAACCATGTGTGGGTGAAGGATGATGGCCGGGAGCCCACCGCCTCCTTCAAGGATCGGGCCAGCGCCATCGCCATCGTCAAGGCCCGGGAAGCGGGCGCCGACATCATCACCACGGCCAGCACGGGCAACGCCGCGGCCGCGCTCAGCGGCCTTGCCGCCAGCGTGAACCAGCCCAACGTCATCTTCGTTCCGGCCAGCGCGCCCCAGGCCAAAATCGCCCAGCTTCTCACCTTCGGCTCCACCGTGATGCTGGTGGAGGGAACTTATGACGACGCGTTCGATTTGTGCATGGAAGCTGCGGACGCGTTCGGATGGTACAATCGCAACACCGGCTACAATCCCTACATGTCCGAGGGCAAGAAGACCGTCAGTTACGAGATCTGCGAACAGCTTGGCTGGGATGCGCCCGATGTCATCTTCGTCAGCGTGGGCGATGGCTGCATCATCGGCGGCGTGTACAAGGGCCTCTACGATCTGCTGCAACTGGGCTGGATCGACCACATGCCCCGCATCATCGGCGTGCAGGCCCAGGGCAGCAACTATATGGCCGAAGCCTGGGAGAAGGGCGAGGACGTGCTGACGAAACCGCCCATCCAGGCCCACACCGTGGCCGACAGCATCAGCGCGGGCCTGCCCCGGGATCGGTTGAAGGCCATGCGGGCCGTGCGGGAGAGCGAAGGCGCTTTCGTCGTGGTCAGCGATGAGGAAATCCTCACCGCCATCCCCGAACTGGCCCAGAAGACGGGCGTGTTCGCCGAGCCCGCGGGCGCGGCCGCGTATGCGGGCCTGCGCAAGGCCGCGGCCCAGGGCCTGGTCTCAGCTGATGATCGCATTGTGGTCATCAACACCGGCAGCGGCCTGAAGGACGTGACCAGCGCCATGAAGGCGGCAGCGAAGACGGGCGCTGAGCCTTACTTCGTCAAACCCAGTCTGGAGGACGTGAAGCGGGCGCTTGGCGATTGACAATGTGTTGCATTTTGTTATACAATTGCTACACAGAAATTATTCACCAGGAGAGCCTAAATGCCAAAAACCGCCGTTATCACCGCTCGCGTAGAGCCGGAACTGAAGAAGGAAGCAGAGGAAGTCATCTCGCAGATCGGACTAACCATGTCCCAGGCAGTCACCGTCTACTTACGCCAAATCGTGAACCGGCGCGCCATTCCTTTCGAGTTGCGCGCCGAAAGGCCTGAGGACAGCGCCCAATTTCTGAAAAGTCTGGCCGGAATTGTGAATTCAGGGTATTCAGACACTTCGGAGCACGCTGATGAACTCGTAGCCGAAGTCATCCTGCAACAATATCAGCGAGAAGAAAGCACATGATGGCGCTGGTCGATACAGGTTTTCTATACGCATTGTTCGATGCCGCAGACAGACGACATCAGGCAGTGGTTGCCACGCTGGATAACACCACCATGCAACTATTGCTTCCCGACATCGTCATCGTAGAGCTCTCTCATCTTTTGAAAATGCGTCCGGGACATTGAATGATGCGTACATGCCTGGATCGCCTCCAAAGCGGTCCCCTGGAGCTTGTCTACCTGTTTCCCGCAGATATCGACAGAAGTATCGAATTGCTCAACATGTATGCTGACAGCCGATTGGATTTTGTCGATGCGGGTTTGGTGGCCATCGCCGAACGACTGAGAATACAACACATTTTCACGACCGACAAACGGGATTTCCAGATTATTCGTCCCAAACACACTCGATTCTTCACAATTCTTCCATAATTTCAACTCCTTTACTGGAGTCTGGCGAAAATTATTTTGGCTGCCTTTCATGTCATCTTTTGACGCGAATTGAGCTAATTTGACGAATTTTTCTTCCATTTTTCGCAAAATTCGTGTTAATTTGTGTCAGAATTCGAAAAACGCCAGTGTCCAGTCCTTTACATCATTTTACCATGTCAAAATT
>JALXAF010000170.1 GCA_026992375.1 Anaerolineae bacterium | reverse complement strand
CCAGCTAATCAGGCTTCCTTATCTCCTCCCCTGCCCGTCTCGGAGCGGGGGAGGAACAAAAGGTGGGGGTCGCCCCTGGCCCTGATTTTAATCGGTGGGTTTAGAATGCCAAGCTGACTTTTGTCAGTCAACCAGGATTGCTGGTCAAATGTGATGCCAATGGCGAGAATGGGCGAAAAGTGCCAAAATTTCTCCATGAAATCTCTGGCTGAAATCAATCAACGAGCAATCCAATTGCTTTATCGCGAGCTTGGCGTTGTGGACGCTGTGCGTTTTTTGCGGCAGTTCACGACCGGATATGGCGATTATACCAAAGAGCGAGATGAGCTGTTTGCTGGCAAAAATCTACAAGAAATTTTGGCGGAGATGGCTCAACAAAAGAGTCTCTGACGTTCTCATTGGCAAGGCTTATTCGGTTGTTGTCGCTGCTTGCAATTCTTCCCGGATGACTTTGCGCAGGCGGGATTCCAGATCGTTTTCTGTTTCTCGCAGCATGTACTCCCTGAGCGCCTCGTTGATCAGCCGCTGATAACTGCCGCCGCCTTGTAAATGAACCCTCTGCCGAAACCAGTCCAGCACATCGGTGTCGATGCGAATGGTGATGCGGGTTTTGTTTGGCGGAGAGGGGATAACCGGCCCGCGCTGCGCCTGGGAAAAATCGTAGTTCGGGCGCATTTCATGGAATGCGTTTTCGTCTTTCGTTGATTTGTTGCTCATGCTTGATTGTATGTACAAACGTCATACTTGTCAACAGCGGGAGATTTACCCGTGCTCTCTCTGGGTGAGCTCACGCCCGCGGCGGAAGGCCCGCTCGTTCAGTTCCATGTACTTGGGCGGCACGCGCTGACGGATGACATCCAACCACTGATCGGGAGCGTGGCCCAGCAGCGCCGAGAATGCGCCCAGCAGCACCACATTCGCGGCTTTGGCGTTGCCCAGCTCCTCGGCGATGGTCACGCCCGGGACCCAGTGCACGTGCGGGGTGACGCGGGCCAGTTGGGCCTGGATGGCGTTGTCGGCCGGATAGTGCGCATCGCCCGAGGTCACCGTCACCGGCGGAATGGCGTGGGGATCGGCAGTGAGCTGGCCGCCCGGGCGCAGGTAATGCAGCGCCCGCAGCGCCTCCAGCTTCTCGAAGGCCAGGAGGAAATCGGCCTCGCCGGGCGGGATGATGGGCGAGAACACCTGTCGGCCCCAGCGCACCTGCGAGACCACGCTGCCGCCGCGCTGCGACATGCCGTGCACTTCGGCCTTCTTCACATCGTAGCCCAGAGCAACGCCCACTTCGGCCACGATATTGCTGGCCAAAATCGTGCCCTGGCCGCCCACGCCCGTGAGCAGGATGTTGAGGGGAGGGAGTGAGGTCGTTGGTTGGGAGGATGTTGCGTTTTTCATCGAAAACTCCTGGGGGGAGTCAGTGTTCAGTAATCAGTGAAGCAGTAATCAGTTCTTTTCTTTCTGCGAGAATCAGCTTTTTCTGCGTTATCTGCGTTCCATCTTTTCATGCTTCGGAATGTAGATGCACGACCTGGTCGCGGAAGGAGATGGCGTCGCGGGGGCAGACCCGGGCGCAGATCTCACAACCGGTGCACAAAAGCGGATCGATCTCGGCCAGCGGGCGATGGTATTTGGGATCGAGTTGGTCCGATTTGATGATGGCCGGACAGCCGATGCGGAAGCAGATGGTGCAGCCATTGCAGGCGTTGGGGTTCACTTCCAGCGCCACGTATTTCTTGCGCTCCTCGGGCAGCAGGGCGCAGGCGTGTTTGGCGATGAGCACCGCGGGCCCGTCATGCTTCAGCCAACGCTTCAGCGTCTTTTCGATGGCCTCCACCTCGTAGGCGTCGATGGTGACCACCTGATCGATGCCCAGCGCCCGCACCAGGGGCTCGATCTCGATCTCCCTGGTCTCCTGGCCTTGCAGGGTCTTGCCCGTGCCCGGATTGGCCTGATGCCCGGTCATGGCCGTGGTGCGGTTATCCAGGATGATGGTGATGACGTTGCTGCGGTTGTAGGCCACGTTGAGCAGCGCCG
>JALXAF010000169.1 GCA_026992375.1 Anaerolineae bacterium | reverse complement strand
AATCTCGACAACATCACCCGGCCTCAGGGCCTGGGCAGCTTTGTCGAGATCAAGGCCCGCACCTGGTCGGCCAGCGACGCCGAGAAGAAGGCGGGGCTTATCTCCCGGCTGCTGCGCGAACTGGGCCTGAATCCAGCCAACGGCGTTCGGGCCGAATATGTTCAGTTGGCCGAGCAGGCGGCGATATAGCCCGATAGCTAGCGACCGTTGCCATGCGCGCCATCTACGTCGATAAAAACATCCCCCGCATGTTGGGCGTCAAGGCGCTGAAGCGCGTCTGGCCCGATGTGGCGTACTCGCGCCTTTCTTCCGCCCGCTTCGCGGATGTGGGCGAGCCCGAGCTGCCGGGCCCGCGCTGGGTGCGGGTGCAAAATCTGCTGTGCGGCATTTGCGGCAGCGATCTCTCGCTGTTGCAGGTGGAGGCCACGCCCGACATCGCGCCCGCGGCCCTGCCCGGCAATCAGCGCTTCTACCTGGGGCATGAGGTGGTCGGCGTGGTGACGGAGACGGGGCCGGGCGTCAGTCGTTTTCGGGTGGGCGACCGGGTGGTGATGGACACCCGCTTCCAGGGGGCGCACTGCCTCAGTCAGGAGATCGATCCTCCATGCCGGCATTGCCAGGAGGGGAATTTCATGCTCTGCGAGAACGCCTCGGCCAATGTGGGCCCGCGCGGGGTGGGCGGCGGCTGGGGCGATGGCTACACCGCCCATGAGACCGAGGTTTATCCCGTTCCCGACGACCTCAGCGACGAGCAGGCGATGATGATCGAGCCGCTTTCGGTGGGGGTGCGCGCGGCGCTGCGCCGGTTGCCCCAACCCGGTCAGCGGGCGCTGGTGCTGGGCGCGGGCGTCATCGGTCTGACGGTGGTGCAGGCGATGCGGGCGCTCTCGCCCCAGGCCCACATCTCGGTCATCGCCCGCTATCCCCATCAGGCGGCGATGGCCCGGCGACTGGGCGCGGATGTCATCATCGGGCGGGAGGACGACCCCTACGAGGCGACCGCCGAGATCACCGGCGCGAAGCTCTACTCGGGCATGTTCGGCAATCGCATGTTGCTGGGCGGCTTCGATGTGGTGTATGACTGCGTGGGATCGGCCCGGACGACCACCGACAGCCTGCGCTGGGCCCGGGCCGGGGGCGCGGTGGTGATGGTGGGCATCAAGTTCGCGCCCCTCAAGGTGGATCTGACGCCGGTGTGGTATCAGGAGGTGGGCCTGACGGGGGTTTACGCGCATGGTTCGGAGCTGTGGCGGGGCCAGCGTCGCCACACCTACGACATCGTCATCGAACTGCTGCAAACGGGCAGGCTGCTCGCGGAGCCCCTCATCACCCACCGCTTCCCCTTGGAACAATGGCGGGAGGCCATCCGCACGTCTCAGGACAAAGGCTCGGGCGCGATCAAGGTGGCGTTCGATTACCGCGACCGTTCCGTGGGGTAATCTCTCGCGAAGTCGCGAGGGGGATGCAGTCAGCCGCCGAAGCGGACGAAATGCAGGCCCGGATCGGGCGGCGCGTCGCCCTTGACCATAGTCGCCATGGATTCGGCAAAGAAGCGGAAGCCGCTGGGAAGCAGGATGGCGCTGGCGAAGTCGCTGGCGAGATCCACTGACAAGCCAAAGGTGGTGCGATTATGGGAAATCGCCCACAGTTTCAGATGCTCCAGCACCCAAAGCTTGTCGCTGACGCTCATGCCTGGATGAAGCAGTAGCAGTTTGCCTTCGGCCCAGTGGGCGTTGGGGAAGAAGTAGCTGGTGGCCAGGGCTTCCAGACGTCCGTTTCGCCACAGCAGCAGGGTTTCGGCGAAGGATTGCCGGTGCGCCCAGGTCACCCACTGGCTGTAATCCAGGCCCATGCTGATTTTCTGGCACAGCGCCCGGATGGCGTTCTGGGCCCGATCCTGCTCTTGCGGCGAGAGCGAGGCGTAGAGATGGGCGTAAAAAGGCGAGACTCCCGGGGCGATGGCCGGGCCTTCGACGCCGCGATAGGCGTACACCGAGAGCCCGGTCAGTCGGTATCCCTGCCGCTGATAAAAGGCCAGGTTTTTGATGGCGGTGGGCCAGGTCATCAGGGCGATGGCGCCGACGCCCCGGCTCGTGAGATACGTTTCCGCGTCTTCTACCGCCTGACGACCGCATCCCCGCCCCTGAAATTGGGGATGCACGGCCAGGGTGTGAAACCAGCCCATGTTGCCATAGCTGCGACAGACGTTGAAGGTGACGATCCGATCTTCCCACAGGCCCACCCGCACGCCTTCCGCTTCTCGCTCGACATAACTTTCTATTTTGGCCTCATCGTAGTGTCGCCAGCGGCCCCGAGGGGAGTCGCCGTAGATTTCGCGCATCTGGGGTGCATAGGCGGCGTCCACCAGGCGACTGGCTTCGGCGATCTCGTCTTGCTGGATGGGGCGAAAGGTGAGGCGCATGGTCACTTTGTGGATCACCGGTTATTCCGCCGCGGCGGAGAGGGTGCGAAGCGCCTGGGGCAGGGTGAAGCGTCCGGTGTAGAGGGCCTGGCCCACGATGACGCCTTCGACGCCGTCGGCCTGGCGCGCGGCCAGCGCCCGGATGTCATCTAGGCTGGCCACGCCGCCCGAGGCGATGACCCGCAGCCCGCTGGCCCGGGCCAGTTCGACGCTGGCGGCCACGTTGACGCCCGTCAGCATCCCGTCCCGGCTGATGTCGGTGTAGACCGTGCGCAAGACGCCCGCCTCCTGCATGGCCCGGGCGAGATCGGTGGCCCGCACATCGCTGGTGGCGAGCCAGCCGTGGGTGGCCACCATGCCATCCCGGGCGTCGATGCCCGCGACGATGCGCTCGGGCCCGAAGCGGGCCAGGGCCTGCCGCACCATGTCGGGATTTTTCACCGCGACCGTGCCCAGCACGACGCGCGTCGCGCCCAGCGCCAGCGCCAGCTCGATGTCCGCCAGCGTGCGGATGCCGCCGCCGAACTGGATGGGCAGGTTGGTGGCGGCCCGGATTTCGCGTAGCCGCTGGAGATTGATGGGCAGATCCGCGGCGTCCGGGCCGGGCGCATCGCCGAACGCGCCATCCAGGTTGACCACGTGCAGCCAAGTCGCGCCCTGGTCGGTCCAGTGGCGGGCCATAGCCGCGGGATCATCGCTGAAGACGGTCTCGGCGTTGGGATCGCCCTGGCGCAAGCGCACGCAGCGCCCGCGGCGCAGGTCGATGGCGGGGTAGAGGGTGAACATGGCGTGAGTCCTTGCTTGCCGGGTAATAATGTCTCACGCAAAGACGCAGAGCCGCAAAGGAAAAAGAGGCAAAGAAAAGCTTTGCGTCTTGGCGGCTTTGCGTGAGATCATCTTTTGGTGCTCCGGGTTATCTGGGGCAGACGCTCCTCAGGCCAACTGCTGCGATGGCTGGTTTTGTTTTTTTGCGGCCAGGGTGATGCCCAGTTGTCCCAGCCAGTAGGTGATGATGACGACCACGCCAGCGAAGGGGATGGGGAAAATGAAGAGCGTCAGTGCCAGGAGAGAGTCGCTGGCCAGGAAGAGCAGGGCTCCGAGCACGCCCGCGCTGGCCGATTCTTGATTGACGCCGGGGGCGTGGTAGCGGGCCGCGGCGCGCCACACCATGG
Organism: Anaerolineae bacterium; assembly: GCA_026992375.1. GTDB lineage: Bacteria > Chloroflexota > Anaerolineae > J102 > J102 > M2005. The sequence continues at coordinate 3,477 of JALXAF010000169.1, read as the reverse complement.
TGGTGATGACCAGCACATATAGCAGCACTGGCAGGGCCATGTCTCCCATGTCTCCGATATCGAGGAAGCTGTAAAGGGCGATTCCGTAGAGATAAACGAATATCGCGTAGCCCAGGCCCGGCCGTCGGCAGTCGAGCACGAAGGCGATGATGTAGAAGATGTGCCCCGTGAGGAATGAAACGAGGCCGAAGATGAATGTTTCGGGCGAGTATTCCAACAGGATGTCGCCCATCATGCCAAAGATGAGGCCGATGATGACCAGCCATTGAAAGCGATGCTTGCCGGGCAGCAAGAGCAGGTAGATGGCCATCAGCAGCACCGGGATGGGCTTGGTGATCATTCGCAGCCAGTAGATGTCGAGGATGTCTTGATCACCGATGATGAAAGCAAGTGCGGCGATGAGGCCGACGCCGAGGAAGACCTTGGTGCGGGTGGAGATGTTGGCGGACATGGATGACGCCTCGCTGGTGGAGAGAAGAGTGGCGGCGGGATAGCAGGGGATGCGTTGACGTTTTATTTTCGCGCTACTCGCCCCGGTTGGCAATCTCCCACAAGCGCCCGAGGGTTTCCTCCAGGCGCTGGCCCAGCTCCGGCCCGCGCGGGGTGGTCACGTCGTCCTCGTTTTCGAAGACGGCGTAGGGCACATCCACGCCCTGGATGGTGATGAATTCGGGATTCCCGGCGCTGAATTCCTCCCAGTCGCTCTCCTTGTACAACCGCGCCAGCTTGTCATCGGGCAGGCCGTGCTCCAGGATGCTGTCGGGCCGATCGGGGTTGAAGCGGCGGCGGTTCTTGCGCAGGGCTTCTTTCCACGAGACTTTGATGTAGAGGATGGCGCCGCGGCGCAGGGTGTCTGCGGAGAAGTGCTGGAACGCCTGGCTGAAGCCGCCATGCTCTTTGCCCCGGGCAAATTCCACGATGGTGCTGCGGGTGGCGTGATAGTCGGGATGATCCCGCAGCAGCTTGTGGTATTCCAGGTCCAGCCGCTGGATGAGGACGTGCCAGAAGTAGTTGTGCAGGAAGTAGCCCTGGTCGTCGGTGTGCAAACGGGGCTTGCCCATGCGATGGAGGATGGCGTCTTCTTCGAACCAGGCCCAGATCATGGGGAAGTCGTCCAGCTCGTCGAATGGCCCGATGTGAAAGCGCTGGCGGCGTTCGGCCTCGGGCGTGCGTTTGAGGTAGTCGATGATCTCGCTCTTGCCCGCGGCGGGCCGGGCGATGAGGAAGATGACGTCGAAGGTGTTGTGGGTGGGTGACATAAAGTGTGTTCTCTTTATAGAAATATCAAGGCATTTGGAATTTTGTGTCAGGTCGCAAATACTGGGTTTACTTCAGGCCTGAATGCACGAAGCTCTGGATGAACTGGCGCTGGAAGATGAGGAAAACGATGAACAGGGGAGCCGCGACCAGCAGGGTGGCCGCGGTCAGCAGCGACCATTGCGCGCCGATCTCGCCCAATTGGGTGAATCGCACCAGGCCCGCGGTCAGCGGGCGGCTTTTGTCGCTGTTGGTGACCACTAGCGGCCACAGGAATTCGTTCCAATGCCACACGACCGAGGACAACCCGAAGGCCACCAGCATCGATTTGGAGGGCGGCAGGTAGATGTGGCGCAGCAATTGCCACCAGTTGCAGCCGTCGATGACGCCAGCGTCCACCAGATCCCGCGGCACTTCCAAAAAGGCCTGGCGCATGAGGAATGTGCCAAACGCGGAGCCAAAGTAGGGGATGGCGATGGCCAGGCGGGTGTCGAACAGGCCCAGCGCCCGGATGGTGCTGAAGTTTGGGGCCAGCAGGGCGGTGGTGGGGATCATCAGTTGCAGCAAGATGAAGAAGAGCAGCAATTGCTTGCCCATGAATTTGTAATGAGCGAACGCGAAACCGGCCAGGGTGATGGTGATGAGCTGCACGCCCAGGATCATGGTGACGATGAGGATGGTATTGATGTAGTAGAGTTTGAAGGGAGCCAGGGACATGGCGGTGGCGTAGTTCACCAGGGTGAGCGAGCTGCCAAACCACACATCGCCCCGCCCCAGAGGCTCGGAGGGCGGGCGGGTGGAGGCGACGAAGGCCCAGATGACGGGAACGGCCCACAACAAGGCCAGCAGTCCCGTGAACAGCAGCACCAGCCAATATCCCAGTTTGCTCCAAAATCCGCGCGGAGAGACGGCGTCAGGCATGAGCTTCCTCCTCTTTGCGTTCTGAGAGCGCAAAGTTGGTGACGGTGAAGATCAGCAGGAAGATGATGAGGATGATGGTGATGGCTGACGCCTTGCCCACATCCTGATTCTCGAACCGCATCTGCCACAGGTAATAGAGCAATACGGTGCTGGCCCGGCTGGGGCCGCCTTTGGTCAGCACGAAGATGTGATCCACCATTTGAAACGCGCCGATGAAGGCGATGGTGGAGACGAACAGGGTGGTGCGCCGCAGCAGGGGGAAGGTTATCTTCCACAGCATCTGCCACCAACTGGCCCCGTCCAGCGTCGCGGCTTCATACACGTCGGTGGGCAGGCTTTGTAGCCCGGCCAGATAGAAGATCATGTAGTAGCCCGCGTTTTTCCAGATGGCCACGATCATGATGGCGATGAGCGCCAGATCGGGGTTGCCGGTCCAGTTTTGCGGGCCCGAGTAGCCGAATCGCTGCAGGAATGTGTTCCACAGGCCGTAATCGGGCGTGAAGAAGAACATCCAGATGGTGGCGGCGCTGACCATGGGCAGGATGGTGGGCTGGAAGAAGGCCAGCCGGGCCAGGCCAATGCCCTTGATGGCCCGATTGATGAGCAGCGCAAAGAGGAAGCCCAGCACGATGCTGATGGGCGCGGTCACCAGCACGTAGATGATGGTGTTTTTTAGCACCAGCAGGAAGCGCGGATCGTTGAAAAGGGTGGCGTAGTTTCCCACCCCAATGAAGATGGGCTCCCGAAATTTGGCGATGTTCAGACGCTGGCGGAAGAAGCTCTGATAAAAGGCCAGCAGGGTGGGCCAGGCCGTGAACATGGCCACGAAGAAGAACGTGGGCAGAATGAGCAGATAAGGCAGGATGGGGTTGCGCCGTTTGCGCTTGCAAACGGCGGATGCGCTTGCGCTCATGGGCGGCTCCAGAAAAAGAGAAGTGCGACGCACTTCAAAAACGGGCTTAAGCCTGTTTCCAAGTGCGTCGCACGCGGTGGCAGCGATCAGTCGCGGAAGGGAGCCAGAGCCTCATCCGCGGCCTTTTGGGCTGCGGCCATGGCGTCGGCCGGGCTCATCTCGCCGTTGTAGGCTTTCTGCAGATAATCGTGGAAGATGTTGCGCACCTCGCCCAGGTCTTGCACCGAGAACTCCTTGCCTGCGTACTGCAACGCGTCTTGAGTGGCTGCGGCCTGCGGCGTCTTGGCGATGTAATCCTTCATGGCCTGCGTGTCATAGGCGCTCTGGCGGGTGGCGATGTAACCGGTGTTGATGCTGAAATCGGCGGCGTATTCGGGCTGGCTCAG
>JALXAF010000168.1 GCA_026992375.1 Anaerolineae bacterium | reverse complement strand
TGGCCCTGACGACGGCTTTCTGGCCCGCACCGACTTTTTACGCCCGCGCCGAGGCCCCTCCCTTCACCACGGATTCCATGTCGCCTGTCAGCGCGCCCTCGCCGCGAACGGACGCGGCCCGTTGGTCATCCCTTTCGCCCATGCCCACGGCCCGCAGCCGCGCCGCGGCCGCTTTGCTGGATGACGGCTGGCATGTCGTGGGCGGCGAGAACGCGACTGGAGACTTGGCCGTGCATGAGCTGTACAACCCCGCGTGGGATCAATGGCAGACTCTGCCTGCGCGACCGGTGGCGGCCCGGGGAGCGGGCGCGGCCGGTCTGCAGGGACGGCTTTACGTCGCTGGCGGCTGCTTGGGCGGCGAGGCGTTGACCCGTCTGGACGTCTTCGACGCGGCCGCGGGCGCATGGCAACTGGCGGCTCCCCTGCACGAGGCCCGTTGCGGTCTGGCCATGACTGCCTGGCGAGGCCGCATTTACGTCTTTGGCGGATGGAACGGCGTGCAGGTCACGGATACCGTCTTCATCTTCGATCCCGCCACCGGTCGCTGGTCCGAGGGGCAGCGGATGCCCGAGCCGCGCGCTTTCGCTGGTGTCGTCGCGTTGCAGGATGCGATTTATATGCTGGGTGGGAATGATGGCGCGAGGCAACGGGCCGAGACGTGGCGTTATCTTCCCGAGGATGACTCGTGGGAGGATGCGCCCGCGATGCCCGAGGCTCGTAGCGGCCTCTCGGTGGCGGCCGACGCGGGCTCGCTCTATGTGGTGGGCGGCGGCGAAGGCGAGGATCCCTATCCCCACGAGCGTTTCGATCTCACCAGCCAGAGTTGGTCCACCATCGATGCGCCTCGCCGCGGGCCGTGGCATCATGCCGCGGCAGTGATGATCGGCCCCAACATGCACGTGGCCGGGGGCTGGGGCGGCGATTATCTGGCGATTCACGAGGTCTATCAGGCCTCGCATCTGCTCTTTTTGCCTGCGCAGGGCGGCGGCTAGTTTTCTGTCAGATTCTAATCATTTCCCTATCATTCGCCTTTCGATTCGCCGCGGATGACGCCAAGATTCGATTTGCCGAGGTCAAAGTGCATAACAGCATCTAATGCCCATTACAGCCCGGGCGACGCCAGCCGTTTGATTTTGTCGAAGGTCTCCCGCCAACTGATGGGGCTCAAGCCCATTTTCAGGCGCAGAGCCTCAGGCGGCATGCCAAAACGATAAGAGCGCACTGCGGACGTCCAGCGCAGAATCTCGAAGGAGACATGATTTCGTTTCACGCCTGCGGCTTCGGCCAGATCCGAAAGCACATATTCCAAATTGCGAGGGCTGCATTCAAACAGGCGTTCTTTGGGCTGATATTTGCGGATGTATTGTTTGTAGATGGGCGTGAAGCCGGGCCCCAGATACAATTTTCGCTCTTTGTGCGCGTAGCGAGGATCGTCATAGCGCACGGTCACCACCGGTTCGTGGGGGTTGGAAAAGTCGATGTCGGATAACGCCAGATTCATAACTTCGCTTTTTTTCATGCCCGTCTGCAGCAAAAGTGTCACCAGTAGGTAGGGGCGGGCGTCAGGTTTACGAGGCGACCAAAGCAGGTCTCGGGCGGTGCTTTTCAGGCGCTCCACCTCGGCGTCGGTGAGGATGCGAGGCAGGGGGGCGCGGGCGCTGCGTTGCACCACCTCCGCGGCCGGATTCGATACGATGACGCCCGTTTCGAATAGCCATCCGAAAAAGGATTTGATGGAGGTAACTCGGCGGGCGTAACTTTTGGCGCTGCATCCGATGATCTCGCCCTGTTTTTTCCCTTTTTCGTACTTCCTCTCCTTGCATAGCCAATACAAGAATTCGTTGAGCATCTCCGTCGTGATCTTGCCCAGGGATGGATTTTCGTTTCGCTCCGCGAAATAGCGCCGCAAAAGTCTGATATCCCCCGTAAACGCTTTGATGGTGTTTTCGGCCTTGCCCTGTTGCTCCATATAGGTGCGATACGGAGCGTAAGCCGCGGTGAGTTTGCTATTTTCGGTGATGGTCAGGGGGATGTTCCCCACAGGCTCCGGCGGCTTGCCGGGATCGATGGGTTGATCGCTCTGACTGAAGAGGCTTTCGGTGGGCATGATGCACCTTCAATGGGAGGATGGATTATTCGCGTAGCCAATGGATATGCGCTTATCTTACACCCAACAAAAATTTGTGTCAAACCAACGAGTTTCCGCTCCGACAGTTTTAAATTCGGCTACGGCTCAAAATAGATGTAAAGAGAGAATCTCCGTAACTGCCAAGATCGTCACCGGTCGTCATCCGAAAACCACCAAGAATACTAAGACGCAAAGGCGCAAAGGGAAATTTATACATTTTTCTTTTTCGTGCTCTTAGCGCCTTACCCTTTGGGGCTTGTGAACTGGGATACGTTAACAGTTACGAATTTTCTCGATTGCAAGGGGGGGCTCGGTTGCTGCGCACCCTCGAAATGATATGAAACCTCACGCCAAGGCGCAAAGGCACCAGGAATTCTTGCTTCTTTATCCTTTACGTACGCCTTGGCGTCTTTGCGTGAGGGTGATTTTCAAGGCAGACTCTTGACACCCTGCGACGTTTGTGTATCGCCTCAAACGCGCCAAGACCTCGGGAGCATGGTGCGTTCTCCGAGGTCTTGATGCGGGCTGGCTCAAGGCTGCGCTTTCGACCTTGCGCTCTGTCTCCACTGGTTTATGCGGACAGTCGTCCTTTGGCGTAGGCGATCCAAGCCTCGAAGTCGGGCTGGTTCCATTTGGGCGCTTTGACGATAGCCGCCAGCTCATCGGGCGTCAGAGACGCCAGTTTTCCCCAAGTGCAAACGCCCGCGTCATACAGCCGTCCCTCATAAACCTTGCCGATTCCCGGCAGGTCTTCGATGTCATCCGGCTCGCTACCATTCCACAATTTTCCGGTCGTGCCTGTTTCTATGGCCAGTTGACGCGCAGCTTCCTGGATGGCCTTGACATCCACGCCCTGAAAGTCTTGCAGCCCGAATATCTCGGCCAGCCTAGCGGCCGGCGTTATCGCCACCTGCCAGTAGGTGCCGATGCCCGCCTGGTAAAGCCTGGTTTCGTAGACGCGGCCGACGCCGTGAATGCGGGCCAGTTTTTGCGGACATTCGGTGAAATGTTCCTCGGCGGCCTCGGTCCCGACCGTCGCTATCTCGGCTACCGCCTCTTCCGATTTTTCCGCTGGCGCTTCGGGCGCTGTTCTTGCCTCGATTTCCTCCGCGGCTTCCTCCGCCGAGGCTTCTGTAACTACGGGCGCCGCCTTGGAAGCGAATCCCTCGGGCGCTAAGTCGGAGGATACGCTCGTTTCGGGCGCTGTTCTTCCCTCGATTCCCTCCGCGGCTTCCTCCGCCGAGGCTTCTGTAACTACGGGCGCCGCCTTGGACACGAATTCCTCGGGCGCTAAGTCGGAGGATACGCTCGTTTCGGGCGCTGCAGCTGCGGTTTCGACGGCTTGTTTCGTCGCACTCGGCTCCGATTCCACTTCATCGAGTTGATGCGCCAGCTCCTCGACTTTCTCCTGGGCCGAGGTCAGGTCTTTTTCCTTTTCTTTGATTTCCCTCTTGAGCTTTGCGATCAAATCTCGGCAATTTTCATAATTCTTTCGTCCCGAAATGATGCCGAATAATAGACCGGCGACAAGTCCGATGAGCAAAGCTAGCCATGATGACATTTTTGTCCTCCTGTACATGATACGCGTTGAATGATGAATACGTGGGAGAATTACGCCGCGGCTTCTAGCTCCTGAACTTCATGCTCCAGGCGCTCGCGTTGGTCTTCTACTGAGTGGAGTTTTTCTTCTTTTTCAGAAAGCTCTTGCTTGAGTAGTTCGACATGTTTTTTACACGTCTCATAATTCTGACGTACGATGAACACGCCGATGATCCAGCCAGCAATGAGTCCGAACAGAAGGATGATCCATACAGACATGATGCCTCCTCGATTGTGATGGGGGATGGATGGGCCTTGACGTTATTATAGCATACCTTATTTTTGCGGCAACAAAGGATTTGCTCAGCAATTTCAAGTATTGTTTATTTTGAAAACTTTTTGTACAGCCACCCATGCGGGCAAATGAGAGTTTTATGCGTTGGGGAAAAGTTTGCACACATATCTTTTTCAAATACTTTTTTGCTATACTTGATATGAGACCCGCTGACTTTTAATCAGCAGGCAACTGCTAATGAAGTTGGCCTAATCGCCCTCTTTCGCCACGAAGACATGAAGGAAACAAAGACGCGAAGGCATTCAAAAAAGATTTCATCCGTGTTTCTTCCTACCCGTGTCGAGCGAATAGGGCTACGTTAGCCGTTACATCGGCAGTTCTTTTTCGAGGAGGCGAAAATGGCGGAAAAAGTTATGACTCTCGCCGAGTATCTTGATAGCATGACCATTCCTGGCGAGCTTTATGAAAAATTGGATGACAACGCGGTGCGCTGTTACGCTTGCGGCCATCGCTGCAAGATCAAGGATGGTCGCCGCGGCGTGTGTCAGGTGCGTTATAACAAGGGCGGCGTGCTCTATGCGCCTTTTGGCTACACCGCGGGCATCCAGTCTGATCCCATCGAGAAGAAGCCGTTTTATCATGTTCTGCCGGGCGCTGACGCGCTCACCTTTGGCATGTTGGGGTGCGACATGCACTGCGACTATTGCCAGAACTGGCTGACTTCGCAGGCGTTGCGCGACCCGGCCGCGGGGGTGCCGCCCACGCCCATCACCGCGGAGGAGATAGTGGGATTAGCCCTGCGATCGGGCGCAAAGGCTGTGGTCAGCTCCTACAACGAGCCTCTCATCACCAGCGAATGGGCCGTAGCTGTGTTCAAAGAAGCCCGCAAGCATGATTTCATCTGCGGTTATGTCTCCAACGGCAACGCCACGCCCGAGGCGCTGGATTATCTCCGCCCCTGGGCGCAGATTTACAAGATCGATCTAAAAACGATGAACGACAAGAATTATCGTCATCTGGGTGCGCCGCTGAAGAACATCCTGGACGGCATCGCGATGGTGTATGAACGGGGCTTCTGGTTGGAGATTGTGACCCTGCTCGTGCCCAATTTCAACGATTCCGAGGCGGAAATCCGCGAAGCGGCCGAATTCATTGCCTCCATCTCGCCCGATATTCCCTGGCACATCACTGCCTTCCATCCCGATTACAAGATGACGGATCGCGGAAGCACCCAGGCCCGCAGGTTGCTGCGCGCAGCCGAGATCGGCAAGGAAGCCGGGCTACACTTTGTCTACCTGGGCAATCTGCCCGGCCGCGTGGGCGAGTTCGAGAACACCTATTGCCCTCACTGCGGCGTAAAACTGGTGGCCCGTCGCGGCTACGTCATCACTGATTACCACATCACCGATGACGGCAAATGCCCCAAGTGTGGCGTCGATATCCCGGGCGTGTGGCACAAGCGGGCCGCGGACGCCTCCATCAGCCAGGGGCTGGCCAGTTGGCGCGCCCGACGACCGCGCGTGATTCACCCCTGATCTGCGGGCAGACAGATCTCAACGCCACGGATCAGCGGCGGTTGCATGGTATGATCGCAGCCGGGTCGTTTTTCGAGCTGGTAGCCTAGATCACGCAGCCGCAGTAATGAGTAAAGGTACAGGCGTTCATCAGTTTGCACATAGTCCAACTGTTTTTCGGTCAGCGTTCGCACCAGGGAGCGATAATTCAAAAATTGGTTTTGCCAGGTGCGTAGCGCCATGCTGCCAGCGTTGACTGCTAGTAGCAATATGATAACGGCGCTGTAAAAGCCTAACCAGCTTTTGATCCTCCTGTTCTTCAGACCATAAGCCAGGATCATCACCGGAATCCACCAAAATTGAGGGGCAAGGCGGGCCCACCAGCCGACATCTGTCGCTAGCACGCTGATGAATGCGCCCGTCAGCAGCACCCATGCGCTTTTGGGGCGAACAAGTAAAAGTATTGGTAGGAGCAGTAGCAGCACCACACCGAAATAGACTCCGAATCCGGAAAAGCGTCCGGCTACCGATGCAGGGAACCAGGGCTTGGTGAATGGCATGTGAAACACGGGCTTTTTAGGATTTTGACCACTACTGAGAGAAAAATTGGAGATGAGCAGCTTCGCCAGCCTCGACTTCTCTCTGAATTCGGACACTATCTGCTTGTCTTCGATGGAGCGGCCTGTCTTGAAATCGAATGCCGGATAAACCGGGTTGTGATGAATGATCGTGTTAGTGACATAAGGGTTGTATCCAAAAATGAGCGTGCTGATGGCCCCCACTGCAATCATTAATCCCGCTAGTTTCGCCAATGTTCGCCAGTCAGCGCCTCTTGCCCAATCATAGACTAGCGCCGTCAGGCCCAAAATGCCGCCGAATAGCAGTCCCGTGAATTTGAGATTGATCAGGAATGGCAGATAAAGCAGACTAAGAAGCAAAAATAGCCGATTTCGGGTGTGGACAAAAATAATGAGGGAGAAGAAGAAAATGGTGAGGCTGGCCGCCATGACGCCATCAATGTAACCGCTGAATAACTGGGTGGTAATGATGGGGTTGAATGTTACCAGAGCTGCGAAGATCCATTTACGCGCACCTTGATACCCTACGGTTTTTTCGAAAAAGACGCCACTGATAATCCCTGTCACCACCATTAAGATGATGTTAAGGGTATGCGTTCCCTCCAGGTTCCCTACCGCCTTGTAGATCATTGCTGAAACAATCCACGCCGATTTGGGGAAGGAGTAGATAACTTTCATTGTGTTCACCAGCGGCCTCGGCGTCTGCTGGGGACTATGGTAGACATTCCAGCCCTCGCTCAGATAGAAGATGGCCGGGCCATGGTAGGCCTGTGAGTCGTAATAGATATCATAGAATTGCAGGGCGAGGAATACGATGAGCAGCAGTAGCCCCAGAAAGATGACCAGTGCTAGCATCGATATCGCGAAGCCATGCCGGATCGAAGCGTTACTTTTCAATTGCTGATATGTCAGCGCAAAGACGAACGCTACCGATACCGCTGTTGCATGCCATGTCAGGGGCAGTCCCATCAACATTATCAATGCACCCGTCAGATACATGGTGGGGACGATGAAGAG
>JALXAF010000167.1 GCA_026992375.1 Anaerolineae bacterium | reverse complement strand
GGCGTGGCCCTGGCCGACCCGCCGCCCGAGCATCAGCACATCGAAGAATACACCGGCCCCGAGACCTGCGAGGTCTGCCATCTGGGCCAGGCCGACCAGGTGATGCACTCGGTGCATTACACCTGGAACGAGAAGATGGATCATTACAGCCCCCTGCCCGGCAGCATCCCCCGCATCAACTGGCTGGGTGCGCTCAACCCCGATATGAAAATCGCGGGCGGCTGCGGACGTTGTCATGTGGGCGGCGGGCCCATGCCCGGCGCGCCCGAGGCGCAAACGCCTGAGGCCAAAGCCCAAATCGACTGCCTCATCTGCCACGCCGAAGTGTACGACATGAACGCCCGCTATCCCCAAAAAGACGAGGACGGCAATTGGGTGATTCCGGGCGACCGCAGCCTGGCCGCCGCGCGCAGCGCGGCCAAACCCACGGCCGCAGCCTGCCTGCGCTGCCATCTCAACGCGGGCGGAGGCAAGCTCTACAAGCGGGGCGTGGATTTCGCACCGGTGGCGGACAAACACGCGGACGAGGCCACGGGCGATGTGCACGCAGACAACGGCATGGTCTGTGTGGATTGCCACGCGGGCGGGGAGCACACCGTCTACGGCTATGCACCCACCCTGTGGAGCCGCGACCACGCCGAACGCCTCACCTGCGAAAGCTGCCACACCGACGCCCCCCACGCCAACGCCCTCATCAACAACAAACATGAGCGCCTCGACTGCCGCACGTGCCACATTCGCAGCACCGGCGGCCTGATGACCCGGGACTGGACTACGGAGCCCAAGTACGATCCCATCAAAGAGTTGTACGAGCCGGTGGATGAGCTGGCTCCGGCCAACAGCGTCGATCCCATCTACAAATGGTATAACGGCGGCAAGCTCAAGCCCGGCAACTGGCCCGGAAGTTTCGATGACGACGCCTCGAAATTACAGCCCTTCAAGCTGTTCAAAGGCACGGTTCCGGTGGACGTCAAATCGGGCAAGCCGCTGCCGCTGAAACTGGGCGTATTCTACAAGACCGGCGATCTGGAGAAAGCCATCGCGGCCGGAGCCGAAGACGCGGGCGTGGATTACAGCGGCCAGTGGCAGGCCAAGACCTACAAAGTCCCCCTGCAACTCAGCCACGGCATCCTGCCCAAAGAGGAGGCCCTGGGCTGCGTCGATTGCCATACGCCCGACGGGCGGCTGGACTTTGCAGCCTTGGGCTACGGCCCGGAGGAGGTCGCAACCCTGACATCCATCTCCTCGCCCGACGCGGGCCATCCCAAACCCCTGCAAGTGAAGTTCGTTCCCAATCCCGAGCCCCTGGAGAAAACCGCACTGGAGCAAAAAGCGGAGCCGCCCGCGCCCAAGGCTCTGGAAATCCCCTGGACGCCCGTCGGCGTCATCCTTCTGGTCCTGGCGGTCATCGTCATCATCGGTTATGAGCTGATGAAGTTGAAGAAAGAAGCCGCAAGCTGACGCCCAAACGCGCAGCAAACGCAAAGAGATCGGCTCTCGCAATGAGGCCGATCTCTTTGCGTCAATCTGGAATGATCATTTCGTTCGGTAAAGGCGAATGACGTTGCGCGAGCGAATGAACTCGATTTCGATGCCCAAACGATCGGCTGCGCGTAACAATCGGTTTTTCACCGTCTGGCGATTATCCGTTTTGGATAATTTTATCTCCAAACCTTCGCCGACATCGAGTCTACTCAATTGTTCGATGTAAGCCTGCAACGCTAATTCTCGTTGTGATTTCCTTTTGCCTTTCTGTTTGGATGTCAAAATGTCATTCACTTTTTCTTTATCTAATTTGCTGAATGTGGGCATTGGTCGCGCGCTCTCTCAAAGAATGGTGAGTTCAAGAGGATATAGCGCATACATTATCCGAGGTTTGGTCACTTTTGTCAATACAGGAAGTTTTTGGCAAACCTACAAAAACTTTAGTTTCCGCTAAATGCGAACGTGACAAAAGCGGCTGAATGGTACATCCTTATGAGAGCCACTTCCGGAGACACTCATAAGGAGCAAACCATGTCAACCGCTGTACAAACCATGATACACGT
>JALXAF010000166.1 GCA_026992375.1 Anaerolineae bacterium | reverse complement strand
GGGATGACGCGGGCGCGCTGGGCGATCCCGCCCAAAATCGCTACTACCTCGTCCAGGGCGAGCGTTTCGACCACGGGCGCACCGATTCCAACCGGGTGGGCGAATTCGACTTCGCGCTGACGCCGGGGACGGCCGCGATGAGCCTGACACAGGCTCCACGGGCGAATCGACCGCCGATACGGATGAGGAATGGAATACAGAAACATTTGATGCACACAGATTTTCGCAGATCATTTTGATCGCATCCATTCCTATCTGCGTAGATCAGTTTTTTGCGTCATCGGCGTTCCATTTACGAAATAGGAGAAATGATGACGCACACATCCATCTTTGCACAACTTCTGGGAACAGCTCAGGACGGCGGTCTGCCCCAGCCAGGATGCCACTGCCCCAACTGCGAAGCCGCCCGCGCCGACGCGGCCCTACGTCAAAACGTCGTCAGCCTGGGATTGGTGGATGAGGTCGCGGGCCAAAGCTGGCTCATCGACGCCACGCCCGATTTCCCCGCCCAATACGACGCCATCACCGCCCGCGCTCCCCTGGCGGGCATTCTTCTCACCCACGCCCACATCGGCCACTATCCCGGTCTGATTTATCTGGGCCCGGAGGCCATGAACGCCCAGACCATGCCCGTGTACGCAACCCCACGCATGGCCGCGTTTCTGCGGGCCAACGCACCCTGGTCGGGCCTGGTGGATGGCGGGCACATCGAGCTCATCCAGGTCGCGCCTGGCCGCGAGATCGTGTTATCGCCCAGACTGGGCGTGACGCCCGTAGCCGTCCCCCACCGGGACGAATACAGCGACACCATGGCATGGCTGGTGCGCGGGCCAGCGCACAACCTGTTCTACTGCCCCGACATCGATGACTGGAGCGCATTCCAGCCCGATCTGCGAGCCTGGATGGCGCAAATCGACATCGCCCTGGTGGATGGCTCGTTTTTCAGCCCGGACGAGCTGCCAGGCCGCGATCTCACCCAGATTCCCCATCCCCTGGTTACAGACACCGCGAACCGTTTGGCGGACATCGCCACCGAGGTGGTTTTCATCCACCTGAATCACACCAACCCGCTATGGCGTCAGAGCCCGGAGCGGGCGTGGTTGCATGCCCGGGGCTTCAGAACGGGCATTTTTGGAGAACGCTGGCGGCTAGATTGAGGCTACTGCATCCGCACAACCACTTTCGCCTCGTTCCACAACTCCTCCAGCCGGTAGAAGTCGCGCAACTCGGGCGAAAAGATGTGAACGATCACAGCGCCGTAATCCAACAACTGCCATCCCGATCGACTCTCTCCCTCGATATAGAGGGGCTTGACGCGTTGATCCCGCAGCGTATCCACCACTGTATCCACCAGGGCTTTGCTCTGTCGGTCAGAAGTCGCCGTGGCGATGATGAAATAATCGGCAAAAGGGGCCAGGCCGGTGATATCCAACATCAGGATATCCTCCGCCTGTTTTTCATCCAGAATATCGACGATATTGTGAGAAAGTTCCAATGCGTTCAGGGATGTCACCTCCGTGGAGAAAAGGGAAATGGGGCAATGCAGGTATGATAGCACATCTGGCGGGAAACAAAAAAGCCGCCCCCTGAGGAGCAGCTTTTCCGTGAGCCAGAGCTCTTACAGACCGCCTTGGCGATTGCGACGCCGCTGAGACTGACGGGCCTTGCGGATCGCTTTCTGCTTTTGCAGACGGCGCAGTTCACTGGGAGGCGTAAACCAGCGTTTGCGGCGCACTTCGGGAAGGATGCGCGCCTTCATCACCTCTTTACGGAAGCGCCTCAGCAGTGAATCTTGCGATTCGCCGGGATTGAGCTTAACGGTCATGCAGTTCTCACCACCTTTGGGTAAAAGATTATTGGCCCGAGAAACTCGAACCGACTGCCAATCTTACCCTTTGAGCGGAATTCTGTCAAGTCGGGCGTTCTGCCAGGGTGCGTTCCAATTTGGGGGCAAATTTGCATTTCTTGCCAGAACCTGCCGATTGAAATCAGAGCTGGGGGCCTGCGGCCGCTTGTCTGCCTGCGCAGACAGGCCAATTTGCGCCCGAAAATGTCCT
>JALXAF010000165.1 GCA_026992375.1 Anaerolineae bacterium | reverse complement strand
GGGGGATGGGCGTATCCAGCAGGTGCAGGACGGTGGGCGCCACATCCAGCAGCTCGGCGCCTTGCAGCCGCACGCCGGGCTTCACGCCCTTGCCGTAGAGGATGATGACGCCCTCGATGATGTGCGTACCGGTCTGATCCAGCGCATAGGCCGCGCCATGCCGCCCGAATTTCTGCTTCTTGCCGAAAATGGGGCCATCGGGATCGGCCTCGTAATCCTTCACGGCCAGATACTTGTCATCCACCCAGCGGATGAGCAGGTCGGGCGCGCGGTCGATGTGCGGGCCGGTGTAAATCTCTTCCCGGCGCATGACTTCGGCCACCATGCGCTCGCCCGTATCGGGATCGCGCAACTCGTACAGCGCCGCGGTCAGCGCCGCGACGAAATCCTCCACCTGGTCAGGCTCGATGACGCCCTCCGGGTCTCGGCCCTTGATGTTGAGATTGATGTTGCCCAGATTTCCCACCGAGTAGGCTTTGGTGCTGCTCCAATCGATCTCTGCCTGCTCCATGAAGGTCTCCACCGCGGCGTGCGCGCCGGTGAAGCGTTTGAGAAAGCCCTTGACGCCCACGGGCAGGAAGCGTTGGGCCAGATAAAAGCTCTTCATCACGCCCTTGCGGGCCACCCGCCTCGCCCGATCGCCCACGCCCAGCGCTTCGCCCTGCTTGTAATGGAACCAGCCCTTTTGCGCCAGCCAGCGGTCGAGGTAGATGGTGCGCTGGATGGGCCCGGCCCCGTGATCCGACATGATGATGAGGGTGACGTCCTCGGGCAGCCCATCCACCAGCCTGGCCAGATGCTCGTCGATGCGTTTGTACACCTGCAAAATGGCGTCGTGATTGGGCTGGGTGGGATCAGCCATGAGATGCCAGGAGCAATGCTGGATGGCGTCGGTCTCCATCTCCACCCACATATAGAAATCCAACGGCTCCCGGTCGATGGTGCGCCACAGCAGCTCGAAGCGTTTGTCCACGCCCGCCAGCGTCTCTTCCAGATATTGGGCGTGGGATTTGCCCACGGTGCTGACTGCGATGAAATGCACGTCGTTGACCTCGGATTTCAGCTCGGGCGGATACGTGTAGGCCGAATCCAGGCCCGGTGTATCGAGCCCCGAGATGAGAAAGCCGTTGACCGGCTCCGGCGGGAAGGTCATGGGCACGTTGACCACCCCCACGCGGCGTCCTGAATCCGAAAGGATGCGCCACAGGCTGCGGCCCGAACGCAATGAAGCGTTGGTCAGCTCCTGCTTGTAGGTTCCGGGAATGCGACGGGCGAAGTCGAAGATGCCATGCTTGCCCGGATTCAACCCGGTGAGGAAGGTGGTCCAGGCCACCGCGGTGAGGAACTGGATGGAGGAGCGCAGGCCGCCGGACGCGCCGCCCGCCTGCAATCGGGCCAGGGTGGGCAAACGTCCCTGGTCGATCCAGGGCTGCAACAAGGTCCAGGGCACGCCATCCAGACCAATGATCCAGACGCGTTGGGAGGGAGGAGGAAGCGGAGGTTGTGAGGGCATATCGTGGTGCAAAATCGTTTTGTGACGGGATGGCAACTACCCACGTGTCGAGGTCAAAAACCACGAAGACGCGGCGACATGGAATCGTGAAGGGTGGCAGGCGGCAGGTGAAAAATGTCGCTGCCAGAAGAACTTGCCGCTTGCCACTGGCGAATCTGCATTGTTTTCGTTCCTTCGCGTCTTTGTGGCAAGGCGTTTTCCGGGCTGAATCAGGTTGCCTGAGCAGTTATATAAGTTGAAAGGAAAGCAAAAACAGAGAAGTTCTTGCAGTCATCAGTATCCAGCTAGAACAACAAATGGTAGCACGCGCTCGCCGCCCTCGCCAATTTCGCTGCGGCGGCAAGACGCGGATGGATCATGAGGAGCCCCGACCGCGGCACATCATCGGCGAATGGACAGAGCCCAGAAGAGATCAACAACATCATGCAATCTGGACGAATGGAGGTCTGAAGATGTGAAAAACCCTCCGAAGCGTGACCTCCGGAGGGTTTTGTTGCGCTGTCAGATCGAAACGCTGATCCGGCACGGGAACTACGCCCGAGGGCGAATT
>JALXAF010000164.1 GCA_026992375.1 Anaerolineae bacterium | reverse complement strand
GGTATCGATCTCGGGCCTCGCGGGCGACGTGAAATTCGAACATGGTTGGCATTTGGTGTTCCGTAAATAGAACGCAGATGACGCAGAAAACGCTGATCGACGCAGATGAAAACAGATGAAATCAAAAGGGTGCGTCCTTTTTCGGTTGAAGCGTTTGCCACGTCCGCCCGGCGATGAAGTCGCCGGGCTACAAAACAGCGCCGGATAAATCCGGCTAGCCCCGCAGGGGCGCTGTTTCTAGCCGGGGGACTTCATCCCCCGGCGCTGGCGGCGGGCGCGAAGCGCCCCGTTAATGAATGGATTATTTTAACTTTCCAACTCATTTGGGACGCACCCAAATCAAAACAATCTGCGAAAATCTGTCTTACGTCATTTCGAGAGAGCGCAGCGACCGAAAGGTGCGACGCACTTGAGACCAAAGGTAAGTGCGTCGCACCTGTGGGAGATTCCTCCTCCCTGCGGTCGTCTGAATGACGTAAGCAAGAATTTTCATTAGTAAAAAAGTGCTGTATCTCAATCATCCTTTGGGAGGATGCCAGCCCACCGCCACCCAACGACGGCGGGCGCGCACCAGATGTTCATTGTTCAATTGCAGGCATATCACCGTGACCCGCCCCGTGGCAGTCACACCAATGATCTCAACGCCATCTTCGCTCCAACGAAAATGCTCTTGCCATTTCTGCCGACGGGGATTGAAGAGCGGTGTCCTTTCGCCTGTTACAGGATCGACGCCGTGAGTTTGAACGCCCTTGTGTCCATTGCACAACGGACACGCCAACCAGAGATTGCTTTCATCTGATGTTCCGCCCGCGGCAATGGGGATGATGTGCTCGACGTGCATGGGCATGGCGGTGAAGGACTGGGGCGTCAGGCAATAGCCGCAGCGATGGCGCGCTTCGTCCGCGATTTTTTCTCGCAGCGCAGCGCTGATGTGAGGGCGAGACATGGCGGATTATGTCTGGGGCGGAACCTGGTATCCCCGCCGGGCCAACAAGAGCCAGACATGAGATCTGCGCACCGTCAACCGGCCGTAGGCGTCGAGCAGCGTTTGCAAGCGCTCTTGTTCCTGCTGCGTCAACGCTCCCTCCTCCTGCCGTTCCAACAATGTCTCCAACTCCGCCTGTTGCTCTGGCGGGAGTTCTTTCCTGGCCTCATCCCAGAGTGCGCCGTCATCCAGCGCAGAAAGGGCGGCCAACTCGTCGGCTTCATCGGGCGGAACGTCATCCAGGGGGGGGAGCGCCCGTTCGATGCTTTCTTCCAGCACTTCTTCCAGCGGACGACGCGTGATGCGGGCCATCTGCCGCGCAGTGCGATAGATGGTTTCGGGCAATTTCAGGGTGACGGTTTGGGAACTCATGGTTTTCTGATAACGAGGGGTTCCTCGTGTCGATACTGTATCACAAATGCCGGACGCGGTCAATAGGCCAGCAGTTTCTCCATGCCCGCCCGGATGCGGGCCACGGTGGGCACCACGCCCGCCATCAGGGTCTGGCTGTAGGGCGTCATCACCTGGGGCGAGGCCACGCGCATCACCGGGCCGTCGAGATATTCGAAGGCCTCGTCCGCAATGGCCGCGGCGATCTCCGCGCCAAAGCCGCCAAAGCCGATGTCTTCGTGCACGATGAGGCATTTTCCGGTCTTGCGCACCGAATCCAACACGCCCGCTTTGTCCCAGGGCTGCAGGGTGCGCAGATCGATGATCTCGATGCTCTCGCCCAGCTCTTCCGCGGCCTGCTCGCAGCGCTCCACCATCGCGCCCCAGGTGACCACGGTGAGCTCGTCGCCCGGACGGGTGATGTTGGCCTGGCCAAAGGGCAGCATGAAGGCGTCGCCGGGGTAGGGCCGCCGGGCCCAGGCCGCGTCGTACATGGCCCGGTGTTCGAAGAAGATGACGGGATCATCGCCCCGCAGCGCGGTGCGCAGCAGGCCCACCGCATCCTCCGCATTGGAAGGCACGGCCACCTTCCAGCCGATGGCGTGGGCGTACATGATCTCGTTGGTGACGCTGTGCCAGGGGTCGCCGATCTTGCGGTAGCCGCCCGACATGCGCACCACCACCGGCGCCCCAAAGTGATTGGCCG
>JALXAF010000163.1 GCA_026992375.1 Anaerolineae bacterium | reverse complement strand
CCCGCACAGGAAGTGGCAGCGGGCGAAGCGACCACCATTCAGGTGCTGATCTCGCCCGAGGAAGGCCCGCATTTCACTATGCGCAAATTCGTGATGCAGCCGGGCGGCGGCATGCCCAAACACACCAACGCCGTCGAGCACGAGCAGTATGTGCTGCGGGGCCGGGCCCTGGTGGGCCTGGGCGATGAGGAGATCGTGGCCCAGGCGGGCGATGTGCTGCTCATCCCCGCGGGCGTTCCGCACTGGTACGCCAACATCGGCGAAGAACCCTACGAATTCCTGTGCGTCGTGCCCAACCTGCCCGACAAAATCGAAATCCTGGAAGATTAGAGACCGTTCAGAAAATCGATCTCACGCAAAGTCGCCAAGGCGCTAAGTTTTTCCTTGCCTCTTTTACTCTTTGCGGCTCTGCGGCTTTGCGTGAGATCAGCTTTTTGGGGTTCCGGCTTGCCCGGGGTCCAACGCTGGCGCCCGCGGACGCTGAGGAGACCATCGTGGATTTTTTGCCCGCCGATCAACCTATCGCCACCTGCATTGCAGCCAGTTGCGAAGACTGCCCGCTGCAAAGCAAAGTGCATTGTCATTTCGTGCAGCGCGATCTGACCCGTTTTCTACTCAGCGTCGCGCCCAGTTTTCTGCTGGCGGGCCTGGGCGTCATCCTGTTCAACGCCTGGTGGCTCATCCCCTGGATCGGCTTCATCATTCTCTTTTTTGGCGTAATCGAAATTCGGGTGCTGTGCGCACATTGCCCGCATTATGCCGAGCCCGGCAAAACGCTGCAATGCTGGGCCAATTACGGCTCCCCGCGGCTGTGGAAATTCCGGCCCGGGCCCATGACGTTGTGGGAGAAAATCGCGCTGTTCGGCGGCTTTGCCCTGATCTGGGGCGGGCCGATGGTTCTGATGGCGATTTCGTCGCAATGGCTATTGCTGACGCTGACCACCGTGGCGACATTCGGGTTCTTCTATCGCATGCAAACCCACAATTGCAATCAATGTTTCAACTTCGTCTGCCCGCTGAATCGGGTGGATGAGGCCACGCGGTGGGTGTTTCTCGCCCGTAATCCGGTGATCAAAAAAGCCTTTGAAAAATAACAGCGTCAGGGAATAACCGACCGGGTCCAAGCTAAAATCTCCTCAGTCCCGACCTCCGCCAGATCGAACCAATGGATATCGGGGTTGGTGAGGCGGAACCAGTTGTATTGGCGGCGGATAAAGGCCCGCGTGGCCCGACGAATAAGCCTCTTCGCCTCCGCCAGATCATAATCCCCGGCCAAATATGCTGCGACCTCGCGATAGCCCAGGCTGGCGAAGCTGGGCAGATCGGGCGTGTAGCCGCGGGCCAGCAATGCCCGAACCTCCTCTACCCAGCCCGCCTCGAACATGGACTCGATGCGGGCGTCGGCGCGGGCGTAGAGCGCTTCGCGCGGCCGCGTCAAGCCGATCTGCACGACGCGCCAGGGAGGCGGCTGCTTGGTTTGCAACTCGCTGAAGGGACGCCCGGCCACCATCGTCACCTCGATGGCCCGAATGACCCGGCGTAAATTACGATAGTCAATGGCCTGAGCGCTGGCTGGGTCCAACATCTGAAGACGCGAGAAGACGGCCTCCTTGCCCTCGCGGGCGGCCAGCTCCTCCAGCTCTTGCCGCAGCTCGGGCTGGGGGGGCACGCGCGGAATCTGCCAGCCTTCGACCACGGCCCGCACATATTGGCCGGTGCCGCCCACCAGCATGGGCAGGCGACCTCGGGCCAGGATACCGGCGATGACTGCGTCCGCCAGTACCTTGTACTCTCCCAGGCTAATGGTCTCGTCGGGGTTGCGAATATCGATGAGGTGATGCGGGATTTCCGCCCGCTCCGCGGGCGTGACCTTGGCCGTGCCGATGTCCATGCCGCGGTAAACCTGCCGCGAATCCGCGGAGACGATCTCGCCGCCCAGCTCCCGGGCCAGAAGCAGAGAGGTGGCGGTTTTGCCCACAGCAGTGGGGCCCGCCAGCACTAGAACCAGATTCCGCTCGTCCATACGTCCCAACATTCGATAGCGCCGGGCCAATGGGTGACCCGCAGCAATTCGCCAGCGGAGGAAAGCTCGACCGCGACCACATCCAGCCGCACATCGCCCTCCCAGCCAGTCGTCTCGACATAGCACTGAGCCAGCTCGCACAACCTGCGCTGCTTGCGGGCGTCCACTCCCTGCTCGGGCGTGCCGGCCCAACGCCCGCGTCGGGTCTTCACCTCGACCACAACCAGGGTCGAAGCATCTCGGGCGATGATATCGATCTCGCCATAAGGACAACGCCAATTCCGCAATAGAATTTCATATCCGCGCCGCTGAAGCTTTTCAGCAGCCAATTGTTCGCCCAATGCGCCGAGCTTTTTCCGAAAGTTTTTCATCACTGACAACCAAAAAAGTGGGAGCAGGCGGCGAAATCGCCGATATGCCGAACTAGGATAATCATTGTAACACACCCCCCAACGACGACAGGAAAACCATCACGGCAATGCGTCTTCATGTGGACAAGCCTGGTAAAGCGCGTCAAACATAAAGCTTCGATCGTCAATCGTCATGACAAGAGCCCCGTTGCAGATAGCCATTTGACGCTTGTCGCATGACGTTTGACGCTCTATGGTAAAGGCTTCATCCAAAGACGACACAAATGATCTTCTCCAGACTCGGCATTACATCGGCGATTCGAGCCGCGAACACAGCTCAAACACGGATGTTCATTACGCGCAGTATCCATAAAACGCGTTATTGACAAACAAAATAAATGTGCTACAATAAAATATCGTTATCGCTTTCCCCCATTTGCGTTTTATCCGAGGAGGTAATTACAGATGAAGCGAATCACGCTTCTTGTCCTTGCGGTGTTACTGGTGCTCACGCTCCTGCCAATGACATCAACTCAAGCGTCCCCCAACAGCTATGGCAAATGCACCTGCAAGGCATACTACAAGGTAAAAAAAGGAGACATCCTCAGCCGGATTGCGGCCCATTACGGCGTCTCGACCAAGGCGATCCAAAAATGCAATCACATCAAAAACCGCAATAGGATCTATCCGGGCCAGGTGTTGTGCATCCCAGGAACCGCATCGCACCCCCATCCGCCGCATCCCACGCCTCATCCGGGTTACTATCCCCCGCCACCACAGCCGGGTGACGGCCCTGCAGCAAGCTGCGCCATCAGTCCCATTTTAGGCTTTGGGAAAGTCTGGTATCATAACAAAAACGTGCGAGACAAGATCGGTTGCCCCACCGCGCCCGAAACGGGCATCAATGCCGTCGAGCAGCGATTCCACAGCGGCTATGTCGTCAACAACCTCGACACGAAGAAGTTATACATCATGTTCTCGGGCACGGGCCAGTGGACCACCTACCCCGACGCTTGGAAGCAAGGCGATCCCATCACCAATCCCACCTTGACGCCGCCCGCAGGCTGGTGCCAACCGGAGTATGGCATTGGCAAGATGTGGCGCAACGAGGACAACTATTCTCAGAAACTGGGTTGGGCCTATTGTCCACCCAATCGCCCCGTCACAGCCACCTGGCAGCCTTTCGAGCATGGAGAGATGATCTGGACCGCCACGCAAGGCGTCTTCGTCCTCTACGACAGCAACACCTATCGACAATTCAAGTAAATCTCGCAGACCTCCAGCATCCCCCAGGCCGACATTCTCGTAGTGTCGGCCTTTTCTTTTTCCGAAAGCTTGCATTTTGGGAATGAATTTGCTATACTTTCCTTCGTCAAGCCCTGGTAGTTCAGTGGATAGAACGCCTCCCTGCGGAGGAGGAGGTCAGAGGTTCAAATCCTCTCCAGGGTGCCATTGCAACGAGGCCCGTCACCACGACGGGCCTTTTTTCTGGATCATGAATGCCGACGCCCCCGTTCTTCATTTACAACTGCCTCCAGATCGATTCCTCTCCTGCCAGCATTGCGGAATCACGTTCGTATGGACGGGATGGGAGCAGCGGCGTCAGGCGCAGGAGCCGGAACATTGTCCAGGGTGTCGCCACTTGCTGGCGGTGAGCCGGCGTTGGGGCGTTGTGAAATGGTTCGATGCCCGCAAAGGATTCGGTTTTATTACCATGGCCGATGGAACGGACATCTTCGTCCGTCGCCGCGATGTGGTACGCGGCGACAGGTTGCGAAAGGGACAATTGGTCAGTTTTCGGGTGAAAGAAGGCAAAAACAAGCGGGCAATAAAAGTGCGGGCGCAAAGGAGCCAGGAAAAACAAGAAAAAGTCCCGTCATCTGAATGAATCTTGCTTCTGCGGCAAGAATCGCCTAAACTAATAATGTGCAACCAACTCCCGCTCCAGACTGCAGGGATTCAGCATCAAACCACAGGAGGCCATTATGTTCAAACGCATTGCGCTCTTCATTCCTCTTCTTATACTTATGACGGTGATTCTGGCCGCATGTGGCGAAGACGCTACGCCCGGATTCCAGGCGCATTCGACGAAAAATGATGTCGACATCCGTTCCTCATACAAAGATGGCGCGGTGACTTTCAACATCTACTCTCAGGACGGCATCGGTGATGCAAGCATGGAGCTGATAGCGGGAGAGATGCCCGACGTGGTCCAGGTGAGGCTTTTTGTGAAGGGATTGGAGAATTTGGAGCTTGCATACGATGACGTCACGATCATCGCATCGGTCCCCAGCATTGGTGGCGCGCCCATCGAGAAGATCAAACAAGGCGGCAAGGAAACCGACATCGACGCCTCCAGCCCCTATTGGCTCGATATCCAGCCCCTCCCCGCCAAGGCCGGGGGCGTTTTCATTGGCGAGCCTGCGCTGCCGCCCAGCTTTCTCATCACCATGCCCGAGGACTTTCACCAAAGCAAGGTCAGCAAATTCGAGCTGAGATGGGTGGATTTCTATCGGTAAAAGTTGTTCCAATGAGGCATTGGCGTCGCCTGAAAAAGGCCGCCAGCCCAAAGCCGGGCGAGGCAGCAACGGGCGTGATGCGTGATTCGTAATGCGTGAGATCGTTACGCATCACGCATTACGGATTACGGGATTGGCTTCCCGCGCCGCCCTGGCCGCGAGGCACTTTCATCGGCATCGGCGCGAGGCGCCCGACGTCAGATTAGCCGCGCCATCCTGCGGTCAATGATGGGTGATGCGATAAATGACCACGCGGGGATTCTGATACACGATCTCGGCCTCGCCCGATTGCACCAGGGCGTCGAATTTGCCTAGTTGCTCGGACGAGAAGAGCAGCCGCTCGAGCTGGCCCACATACACGTAATCGATGTGCAGTTCGTCGATGATCTGCCGGGCGCGGTTGAGGTCGGTGGTCTGCCAGAACTCGCGAGAGACCTGCTCCCGCTGGCCCACCTGCCAGCCATAGCGCTGCTCGCCCTGATGCTGGCCCAGCAGCGTGGGCAGGCCCGTCATCGAAGCCACGCGCAGCCCGCCCGCCCGATAATAATCGTAGCCCACATTCTGCCCATTCATCTGATACCACGAGGCCGGGGCTTCGGCCAGCACGGACGTGCCTGTCACGTTTTCTTGCAGCCAACGGATGGCGTCGTAGTCGTATTTCAACTCGATGACATGGCTGCTATCGGGCCAACTGTATCGCCCGACGCTCATGTAAGCCATGCCGTCCAGGGTGGTGCGAGGCGGGCGGGGGCCAGGAAAACGGTCGTTCACCCGGCTTTTTGTGCCCAGGATGGGAAAGATGAGCCCCAGCGCCAGCAAAATCCCCAACGTCCCCATCCACGCCCAGCGCCAGCCGCGCCGCCAGATATCTTCCTTGCTTTCCTTCTCCCCGGCGTCTTGGCGGCTTTGCGTGAGACCGATTTTTTCAACCAGCCAGGGCAGAGCCGCGCCCGCGGCCACGCCCAAAATCACCCAGGCCTGGATGTAGAACTTGAACAGGGTGTTCATGCGATACCACTCGCCATGATTCTTGCTGAAAAAGCCGGGCCCGCAGCCGCACAGAAAATCCTTGAGATAAACGATCTCCACGCCCAGCAGGATGAGCAGGCCCGTGAAGAACAGCGCGGCCACGAACTGATCCGCGGGCGTCACGTCATTTCGGCGGACGCGAGAATCAATCTCTCCGGGCGTCTTCCCGGTCTTGGGCCTGCGGAAGAGGAAGAACGCAGATAGCGCGACCAGCGGCAGCAGCAGGGCGATGACCCAGTAGCCCAGCGCAGCCAGGGCCACGCCGATGATCACCGCCAGCAGCAGCACGCCTTGCCCGAAGGGCAGATCCCAGCGGCGGGCGACCAGGGCGTCGAAGAAATCGAGGAAGCGGGCGCTGCGGTCGAAGTGGCGGAACAGGCCCGAAAGCCAGGCCAGCGTCGCCACCCGGTCGGGCCGGGCGATGAGCGCCGCCAGGATGAAGCTGACGGCAGCGAAGATGAAGAATCCCCAGATGCGCAGCCACGGCCCCAGCTCGGTCTTGGCGTAGGTCAGGGCCACGCCCGTGTTGAAGACGGTGGTGTAGTGGGCGTAGAAAGGCAGGTAAAGGAGGTAAGAGGCCGCAGCCAGATAGACCGCGAAGATGACCGCTCGCAGGATGCGAATGCGTCCCCGGCGCAGCCAATCGCCCAGCAGCCAGGCCAGCACGCCGATGCCCAGATAAGTGGGCAAATCCCAGGTGTTGGTGGCTCCGATAGCGCCCAGCACGAAGGGCATGAGGAGGAGATTCGGGATTGCGGATTTGGGATTGCGGATTGGGGATTGCGGATTGCGGATTGGATATTTGGGATTGGATATTGGGGATTGAGGGCGTTCTTCATCCTGGGCGGATTCCGAAACCTGCACACTGAACACTGAATACTGACCACTGATCAACTGATACGCCAGGGCCAGGAACAGCACCGTGAACGAAATCCCGATCATGTGCGGATGAAGATCGGCGAAGAGATAGGACCAGAAGGGGAATTCGTTGATGGTGTAGGGGATGACGCGGGAGATATCCCAATAATTGTAAGCGGGCAAATGCACCTGGCCCGAGATGGCGGGCAGAATGGCGGCCGCAGCCCGCACCAGGGTTTGCAGGCCCGGCACGCCCGAGGTGAACTGGCTGGGGCTCACCTTGGCGAGATTGCGGATCAGCACCAGCCCGCCATCCAGATTGCCCATGATCGCCACGATGAAAGCCGTCAGCAGGCCCGCGCCCACGCCATCCCGCCAGCGGGCGGCTCGCCGCCGCAGCGCCGGAGCCAAAGTGTAAGCCAGCCCGAAAGCGC
>JALXAF010000162.1 GCA_026992375.1 Anaerolineae bacterium | reverse complement strand
TAAACAGCGCCGGTGAGTCCCCCACCAGCCAGCACGATGGCCGTCTTGGAAGGAGTCGTCTGGCTCAGTCTTTCGATAACCTCTGGTCGATAACCGGTGATAATAGACATTGCGACAATTATTCGGCGTCAGAAGCGGAATCAGAGTCCTCGTCAACTTCATCTTCAGCCCCGGACGTTGTTGCATCCACGACACGCCCTTCATTTTCCGAAACAGCCAACAACTTGTCCACACTGGCCATGAGTTTCTCTACCTGACTTTCCAGCGCCTTGATATCTTCATGAGTCGGAACATTGAGCTTGCTCAAGGCGGCGTCGAGCTTGATATCTGGAATCAGCCCCTTTGCGGTCTCGGCAGCCCCGCCATAAAGCTCCTTACGCAGACGATCAGCCTCATCAGCAGCCAACTCGCCTTTCGCCACCAGGGAATCGATGCGATGGTCAATCTCCCTTTCGAGCAAATGCAAGGCGCTGACTGAAGTGGAAACGGATTTCTTGAGATAGTCGATAGGAGCGACGCTGGTGCGAATCAACGCAGTGAGAATCGATTTGGGCAAAAATCCCGACTGCTTCTTCTCCCGCTCGAAGATGATCTGGGAAAGCGTGATGCTGGTGAGATCTTCCCCTGTCTCATGATCGATCACCTGGATATCCTCGCCATCCTGAATCATAAGCGAGATGTCGTCCAGCGTGACGTAGCGCTTCCGCTCCAAATCATAAAGCTTACGATTGGGATAACGTTTGATAGTTCGCATGGGGCTATTCCTTCCGAAGATGCTATAAAGTTTTATCCATTATAGGCAGGTATGCCGCGTTGTGTCAACTCCCACATAACGCGAAGAGACGTTCATACACAACGGCCATACAATTCTCATCAAATCCCACCAAACCGCCTCTGTGGCCGTAACTTTTTGGAAATCATTCCGTCTTCATTTGTACGGAAGTTATCTCATCCCCGCCAACACACTCATACACCGCCCCACAAGGGAAACGTTCGTAACTATGGCGCGATCCATGACGTTGCAATCCAACATCCCCCTGCGCGAATACAAAAAACGACAGAAGCGCGAGCGCTTGCTCGATGCTTCGCTGCAATTGTTTCGCGAAAAAGGGTACGAACAAACCAAAGTTTCTGATATCACCCGGGCCGCTGGCGTCGCAAAAGGCACTTTCTTCAACTACTTTCCTACAAAAGAACGTGTATTGCTTGCACTAGGCGAACAAATGCTGGGGCGATTGGGACGGCTCGACGCCGCCGACATCTTCCAGCAGAAGACGACGCGCGGGAAAGTGAAAGCCGTATTTCACGCCTTGGCCGCAGGCCTGAATTCGGATCAGGAACTGGTCAAAGCAATGGTCTATCGCGGCTTACGACTGCCCGATTTGGTGGATAACAGCCGGGCGCAACTGGATTTTCGCGCCATGCTGGTGTTGCTCATCGAACAAGGGAAACGGAAGGGCGAAATCATCGAAACCACCGACGCCTCCTTCGTGGCTGATGCGTTGTACACTCTCTATTTCCAGCAGATCGTCCTCTGGTGCAGTCGGGATTTTCAGACCTCGCTACCCGAACAGCTCGATCGCACAGTCGATCTGATCTTCGACGGCATTTCGCTCACCACGCCGCAAACAGACTGACCTTACGCCTACGAAACTTTCCACGCCCCGATGTCGTATTACGATATGACGCCGGGGCGTTTTTTATGCCCCCAAAAACACCTTCAGGCGTGAATAATTGCCTTTTGGAGCGCCGTATGCTACCATTCCCGGTCTGCCCCCCGTGCTTTCACTCGCGGACGGCGTTCACAGGGGAGAATGTTGCACGTCTCCCAATCCCGTTCGCCCCTCCACCACTCTCTCAGGAAATAACGTAATGAAACGAAAAAACCGCGTCTTACCCATTCTGGCGCTCTTGCTCATCTTCAGCCTGGCCGCCTGCGGCGGCAAGAGCGCTGAGCCCACCCAGGCGCCCGCCACTGACAACGCCCCGGCCGCATCCCAGCCCGCCAATAGCGACTCTGGCGCAAAAACCGAGGCCACGTCCGTCCCGCCCACCAACGCGCCCGAACCTACCAACACCCCGGT
>JALXAF010000161.1 GCA_026992375.1 Anaerolineae bacterium | reverse complement strand
ACGCCCGCGCCAAAAACGATGGCCACCGGACGGTGATCGAGTTCATCGGGCGCGAGAATCCGGCCCCGATAGCGCAAGGTCACATCGAGATAGGCGTAGATGCCCCACAGCAGGACCAGGGCGAATGAGATGAGGAGGATCTTGGTCAAGCGCTTCACTGGTTTCTTTGCAATGCGGGCAACAGATAATCCTGCACCACCACCTCCCAGCTCATGCGATGCGCGACCCGTTGGCCCGAGGCCAGCAGCGCGCGCGCTTCCTCGTCGGTCAGGGGCAGGCGGGCGGCGATGGCTTCGGCCACCCGCTTGCTGCGCTGGCGTTCGATGATGTCGCGGGCGTATTGGTCGATGCTGAGGGCGTCGGCCGCGCTGTGATAGCCCCAATCGGGAGGCGGGGTGACATAGTCGGCCACGATCACGTTGGGGAAATCGGGGAGATCGGTCGCGGCCCGCCGCACAAAGCCCACTGCGCCGCATACGCTGCTGGGAACGCACAACGCACCAAAGCTCAGGGGCTCAACCTGGGCGATGCCAAAGGGCTCGTAGATGCTCTGCCCGAACTCCACATCCGCGCCCCGGCGCAGATCCATGAACGTCATCGCCGGGGGCATGCGACGCCCGCAACGATCCTGACTCCAGCCGAATTGATTGATCAGTACGGCTTTGATGGCTTTGCTGCGCTGGTTGAAGGGCTCCAGCACGTGGAAGAAGAAATCCACCTCCAGTCCGAGCAGATCGCCGTTATCGGCCCGATGGCCCACGGGCCAGCCATATTCCTGCTCCCAGCGGAAAACCTGCTCGGGGGATCGACCTGTGGGCTCGGCGCTGGAGAGGATGTAGAGAATGCCGGTTTTTCCGGCGCGCTGAAAGATGCGATCCAGATGCTCCAGCACCCGCACATCCCGCCACAGCGCTTTGCTGAGCACGAAGCGGGTGACGTGGCTGAAGATGAAGTCGGGCGTGAAATCCAGCAGGTTGCGGGCGTATTCCTGCAGCAGCGCCTTGCTCTGTTTTTTATCATCCAGGCTGATGCGGGCCGCAGGCGCGCCGTTGTACACCAGATCGATCTCGCGGTCGGCGAAGGCCCGCCCCATGAAGCGCAACTCGTCCACCACCGGATCCCCCACCGCCAGGATGCCGTCGAACAGGGCGGCCCGCTCCAGCAGCGCATGCTTGAAGTAATCATCCTGCGGCCCGAACAGATCGGAGACGCTCTGATGCTGTTGCAGGGCCAGCCGCAAGACGTTGTAGAAGCGGGTGTCGTGGCCCGGATGCGATTCCACCAGCAGGCGGGCCGTGGCGACTTCGTGGGCGTAGAAGAAGATGCGCCACAGGTCGGCGTCCCGCTGCATCGCAGCCAAAACCAGGGGCACGCCCATCCATTCGTGCGCCAGGATGATGCGGCGTTGGCCCGCATCCTGGGCCAGATGACAGAGGGCCGCGTAGGCGGGCTCGGCCAGGTTTATGAAAAGCCGGAATTCCTCGTCGTGTTCGTAGCGGGCCGCGTCCAGCCCGAATTGATCCCACAGGAAGTATTTGAAGTCGCGCACCCGATCCTGATTGATGCGGGTGACGTTGACCAGGAGAACTTCATGCTCGACCCCGCCGAAGGGCCTGAGCCCGTACAGAATCTCGACATCGAACGCGTCCTCGATGCTGCGAAAGGCGTCGGCCAGGGGCCGAGGCAGCAGGACGATGTCGCGATGGCGGGCGTAGAGGAGGCGCAGACGGTTGCCGGGCGCAAAAAGCCGGGCCATCTCGCCGGGATTATCCACGTTGTAAGGCCCCACCACGATGGTGCGCGCCACCGCCTTTCCATAGGCATCGGCTCCCAGCAGGCCATTGAGCACCGCACCAATGCCGCCAACCTTGACGCCGGCTTCGTGGGTGACATGAACGAGCAGATCGATGGATGCGGGCATGGGCGTTTTTGTTTTGGAAATAGAACGCAGATGACGCGGAAAAAGCTGATCTACGCAGATAAAAACAGATAAAATCAGAATAATCTGCGAAAATCTGTGAGCATCAGATGTTTCTGCGTTCCATTTTCGTTCGTTATGTGGCGAGCAATCGCTCGTGGTGACTGT
>JALXAF010000160.1 GCA_026992375.1 Anaerolineae bacterium | reverse complement strand
GGCAAACGCACCGAGGCCGACCAGACCGCCATCAGGGCCATGCTGAACGGCATCAACGATCTGGACATGAATGGCCGCATCGTCATCGGCGAGGAATCGAAGGTGGGGACGCACTCGCCCCTGGATAGCGGCAAAATCGTTGGCAATGGCGCAGGCCCGGAAATGGACGTGGTGCTGGACCCCATCGACGGCACCAATCTGCTGGTGCACGGGCGCTCGGGCGCGATTTCCGCCATCGCTGTGGCTCCACGAGACTCCATGTGGTCGCCTTATCCCGCCGCCTACATGGAAAAACTGGTGGTGGATCGCGAGGTGGCCCACGCCCTGGTGAAAGAAGCTCTGGACGCGCCCGCAGCCTGGACGCTGGCCATGATCGCCCGCATCAAGAAGAAAACCATTCGCGATCTGGTGGTGTTCGTGCTGGATCGGCCCCGCCACCAGGACCTCATCGAGGAGATTCGCATGGCGGGCGCTCGGGTGGCCCTGCGCCGGGATGGCGATATCGCCGGCGCGATCCTGGCCGCCATCCCCAACAGCGGCATCGATGTGCTCATGGGTGTGGGCGGCTCGGCCGAGGCGATCATGGCCGCGTGCGCGGTCAAGGCGCTACGCGGGGCCATGCTAACCCGCCTGGCTCCACAATCGCCCGAGGAGCACCGACGGGTGATCGATGCCGGGCTAGACCTCTCGATAATCATGAATCAGAACGAGCTTGTGCGCAGCGATCAGATCTTCTTCGCCGCCACCGGCGTCACCGATGGCATGTTGCTGGACGGCGTGCATTACGCCGGAGGCTTCGCAGTCACCCATTCCATCGTGCTGCGGGCCAAAACCGGCACCAAGCGCATGATCCGGGCAGAGCGTTTGCTGGAAGATATGTTCGATCACGAAGACGCCTACACGCACTCGCCCGCCGCCTCCCAATCCCCATTCGACGCAACTGCTAACGTAGCCAACTTTTGAACCACAAAGCCCACAAAGACACGAAGAACACAAAGGATATTTGAAGGTTTTACTCTTTGTGCCTTTGTGCCTTGGTGTTCTTCGTGGTTTTCGCCTCGCAATGAACCGAGACACCTGAGCAGTTACCATTCGACAAGGAATCCCCCCATGCCCACCATCCAACTGAATGACCAACGCCTGCATTACGCCGCGCATCTGGACGATCCCAACACGCCGCCCACGCCTCTGGTGCTGATCCACGGCGCGGGGGGCAATCTCTATCACTGGCCGCCGGGCCTGCGTCGTCTGCCCGGCCATGATGTGTATGCGCTGGATCTGCCGGGGCACGGCAAATCGGAAGGCCCGGGCCGAGACAGCATCGAGGGATATGTGCAGGTGGTGCATGATTGGGCCCGGGCCCTGAACCTGCCGCGCTTCGTCATCGCCGGGCACTCCATGGGCGGAGCCATCGCCCAGACCTTCGCCCTGCGCCATCCCGAGATGCTCAAAGGCATGATCCTGGTGGCCACGGGCGCGCGGCTGCGCGTGCATCCCAAAATCCTCGATGGCATCCGCACCGACATGAACAGCGTGGGCAAGATGCTGGTGGATTGGGCCTATGGGCAGAAGGCCACGCCCGAGCAGAAACGCCAGTTCCTCAAACAATTCAACAGCGTGGACCCTGATGTGATGTACGGCGACTGGGCCGCGTGCAATGTCTTCGACGTTCGGGAGCAGCTCCCCGCCATCGGCATTCCCACGTTGGTCGTTTCGGGCAGCATGGATGTGATGACGCCCGAGAAATACGGGCGCTACATGGCCGAAAACCTGCCCCACGCCGATTTCGCGCTCATCGAAGGCGGCGGCCACATGCTCATGCAAGAGCAGCCGCAGATGCTCATCAACGCCATCCGCGGCTTTCTGGACGCGCTCGACACGCCCTGACAGGTTCTTTGCCAAAGCGAGGAATGCGAGATACTATTCCTCCCGACGCACTCAGTTCATTTTGAGCGGATCGTCACATATCCGAAAATAGCGCCATGACTTCATCCCGCACCGAAATTCTGGCCCGCATCCGGCGGGCGCACCAACGGGCGCTGCTGCCCGACGTCACCGGCGTCACCCCGCCGCCGCCCGCCGGATGCGGGCC
>JALXAF010000159.1 GCA_026992375.1 Anaerolineae bacterium | reverse complement strand
ATGGGCCAGGAGCCGGGCCAGGAGCCGGGGATGCACCCGCCCGCGGGCCGCCATCCGCCCATCTTCATCATAAGTTTGGGCGCCATGGGTGATGTGCGCCACCGCTGCGTCGATGAGCATGTTGCCGGGCCCGGTGTCGAAGGAGAGGGGTTGGCCGGAGGATGAGGCCGCGGGCAGCCAGGTGACGTTGCCGATGCCGCCGATGTTCTGCGCCGCCCGATTCAGCCGTGGATGTCGCAGCAGCAGCCAATCCACATAGCTGACCAGGGGCGCGCCCTGGCCGCCGGCTGCCACATCGGCCACGCGGAAATCGGCCACGGTGGTGACGCCCGTGCGCTCGGCAATGACCGCGGCCTCGCCGATCTGCAGCGTCGAGGGGGTGTCGACGTCCTCGCCAACCTGGTGATAGATGGTCTGGCCGTGGGAGCCGATCAGATCGATCTGGTCGGGCGTCAGCCCTGCCTGGGCGATGGCCTGCAACGCGGCCTGGGCAAACCACTCGCCCATCCGAAAATTCATGGCGCAGATGAGATCAACGCGGCTGGACTCGGGAGAGAAAAGCTGGAAGATGGCCTGCCGCTGAGCGGGCGTGAAGAGGATGCTGGTGAAATGTCGCAGTGACACTGCCAGATGGGGCGGCGCTCCCGTGATCTCCACGATGGCCGCATCCACGCCATCCACCGAGGTGCCAGACATAAGCCCGAGAACCATCATGGCAGCGCCTTCAGGATAGCATCGTGCAGGCGAGGACGAAAATCGATGATAGCGGCATTTTTTCTGCCAAAATAAACGCGGTTGGTGAGAAGGATGACCACCAGCCGCCGGGCCGGGTCGATCCACAGGGAAGTTCCGGTGAAGCCGGTGTGGCCGAAGCCGCGTCGATTCCAGGCCCGGCCCACAGGCGCGCCCGCTTCGCCCGGCAGTTGCCAGCCCAGCCCGCGGCGCAATCCCTCCCAGCTTGCCTGCTCCCGCGTCATCTCCGCCACCAGTTCGGGGCTCAGCAGCCTCGACTGCTGTGGCAAGAAGTTGCAGGCAAAAGTCCACACATCCTGGGCCGGGGCAAAGAGCCCGGCATGACCGGCCACGCCCGCCAGCGAGGCAGCGTTCTCATCGTGCACCTCGCCCCAGCAGCGCCGCTGACGCCAGGCGCAGACCTCAGTGGGCGCGATATCCTCACGCGGGACGCCTCGGGCCAGGGGATTGAAGCAGGTTCGGCTGAGGCCCAGAGGCCCGAGGAGGCGTTGATCGATGCAGACATCCAGAGGCAGGCCCGAGATGCGGCTAACCGCCTCGCCCAGCAGGATCAGGCCCAAGTCACTGTAAGCAATACGCTGACCGGGTGGATAAGCCAACTCGCGGCGCCGGAAAATGGCCTCGATGCGGCGGGAGCGAAGTTCGGGGGAGATGAGATGGGGCAAGGGTATGGGCGGAGGTTGGGGTACATCGAAGAACAGGGCCCGCCAGGGAGCCAGCCCCGATGTGTGGGTGAGCAGATGCCTGAATGTGACGCCCCGCACATCGATCTCCTCCCCCAAACGCCCCCCCAGCGGCGGCGTCAGCTCATGAGTAGTGGGGTCCTGAACCGGGGCGATACGTCGCGTGATGCCGAACTCGGGCAAAATCTCGATCACGGGCGTATCCAGCCTCACCAGCTCTTCTTGCACCAGCAGCATGAATGTGGATGCAGTGAAGAGTTTGGACACAGAGGCCAAATCGAAGCGAGTGTCGAGGGTGACAGGAGGATGTTCTGGCGCATTGGCAGCGGGCCCGTAAGCGCGTTGAAAAAGAACTGCGTCCTCCTGCGCAATCAACAGCACAGCAGCCGGAAAAACTGATCCCAGCGCTTCCTGCATCAGGGCGTCGATGGACGGCAAAGCGATAGTTTGCGTCATAGCATTCCTGTTTCGTACAATAGAAAAATGGCTGACATGATTTTGATTCGCCCCATGACGTCCGCCGATGTGGAAACCTGCGCCCGCATCATGGCAGAAAATCCCTTGTGGCAGCGCTACGGCGTCACGATGAATAGTGCGCGTCAGCGATTAGGCGAAGCTGTGGCGGGGGGAGAATCGCTTTTTGTAGCAACAATGGCGGACACGGTGGAGGGCTTCGTGTGGTGCGTCCCGCGAGGAGCCTTCGCCCGCAGCGGCTACATCCCTCTCATTGGCGTCAGCCCGGCGTTTACCGGGCATGGCATCGGCGCCAGACTACTGGATGCGGCTGAGGCGTTCCTCGCTCAGAGCTCGCCCGATATCTTCCTGACGGTATCTGATTTCAACGAAGGCGCACAGCGTTTCTACCGGCGCCAGGGCTACAAGCAGGTGGGGGCGCTGCCCGATTACGTGCTGCCGGGCGTAACGGAATTGATTTTCTGGAAACGGCTGCCATCAATGCCGTAGCCTGGGATCGAAAACGTCTCGCAGGCCATCACCAAAGAGGTTGAATCCCAACACAGCCAACATGATGGCCAGACCAGGAAAGATGGCCAGCCAGGGTGCAAGCTCCAGCATCATACGACTATCGCTGAGCATGCTACCCCAGGAAGGTTCGGGCGGTTGTGCGCCCAAGCCCAGATAACTGAGTCCTGCTTCAGTGAGGATAGCCCACGAGAGTGCCAGACTGATCTGAACGATGAGGGGAGCGGTGATATTGGGAAGGATGTGTTTGCGTAGGATGTAAATCGGGCGAGAACCAATGCTGCGGGCCGCGGTAACGAACTCAGTTGACTTGACGGAAAGCGTGGGCCCACGGGCGACCCGGGCAAAAATGGGGGTATAGACAATGGCAATCGCCAGGATTGTATTTCTCATGCCTGGTCCCAGCGCCGCCACAATAGCCAAGGCCAGTAGGATGGCAGGAAATGCGAAGAAAATATCCATAACTCGCATAACGATATTGTCAAAATTACCGCCGATATAGGCAGCTAAAGTACCAATAGTAATTCCCACCAAGCTGGCCAAAACCACTGCCGAAATGCCAACTTTGAGAGAATTGGTGGCGCCCCGCAGAATGCGACTGAACACGTCTCGTCCAAATTCATCTGTGCCCATGATGTAGTGCTTGCTGGGAGGCTGAAGCATATCCTGCACGTGTTGCTCATCAGGCGGGTAAGGACAGCATGAAAAGGAACCAGTAATGGCTGCCATTAGGTAGACCATGATGAGAATAGTCCCAAAAGCCCCACTGGGATTGCGCATCAAACGCATAAAGAGAGAATTTTTCATAACTCACTCATAACGAATACGGGGATCGATGAAGACGTAGGTCAAATCAGTGAGCAAGTTGACGATGACAAAAGCAAAGGCGATGAACAACACAGTTCCTTGCACCACAGCATAATCTCGCTGGGAGATGCCTTGAAGTAGGAGCCGCCCGATTCCCGGCAATGCGAAGACTTCCTCTACGATCACCGCACCACCCAGCAGGTAACCAAATTCAATGCCAATAATTGTAACCACTGGAATGAGGGCATTGGAAAGCATGTGCCGGGCGACTACTGTGAGCTCGCGAAGCCCTTTACCCCGGGCCGTACGTACATAATCTTGCCGGGCCACCTCCAGCATCGATGAGCGGGTGGTGCGCATCACCGACGAGGTGAAAGCAAATCCCAGGGTAATAGCAGGAAAGATCATCTGCTTGAGGTTTTGCAGCGGATCTTTCCAGAAACTAACATACTTTCCCGAATTGGGCATGAATCCAAAATAGAGTGAGAGTCCTAAAATAATGAGCGTGCCCAGCCAGAAGTTGGGAAGAGACAGGCCAATAAGAGCAAAAAGCCTGCCAAATATATCGATGAAAGAATCTTTTTTTGTAGCCGAGATGACGCCGATGGGAATACCAATGACTACCGCAATGAGCAATGAAAGAATCGTCAGTTCAAAGGTGACCGGAAAGCGTTTGAGAATTTCGGACATGACAGGTTCTCCGCTGCGCACGGAATAGCCAAAGTCGCCATGCAAAGCCGCCCATATCCAATGCAGATATTGTTGATAAAGAGGTTTGTCCAGCCCAAAGTAGGCCCGCAGCGCCTCGGCTTGAGCCTCTGTCAATTTATAGGTCGTGCCGATCATGGCGCTGATGGTGTCGCCAGGGATAAGGTGAATGACGACGAACACCACAATAGAAACGCCCAGAAGAGTCGGAATCAACGCTAAGATGCGTCGCGTGAGATATCGCTGCATAAGGCATCATGGGGAAAACCTTCGGGGCTGTGAAACCCCGAAGGTTCAGAGTGGCCTATTTGTCCAGCCAGACGTCACGCAGGTATTTGATGGAGCCGTTAGGCATGGGGGTAAAGCCTTTTACATAGGGCTGCATGGCCCGATACTCGTAGCCGACATAGAGCCAAATCCAGGGAGCGTTTTCAGCAAGTATCTTCTGCACATCCAGATAAATCGCCTTTCGTTCCTCCGGGTCGGTGGTCACGCGGCCTTTATCCAGCAGGTCATCGATCTTGGGATTGGTGTAAACAGCGACCTTGTGCAAATTGCCGGTGCTATGCCAATAACGATAGAACATGATGTCCGGATCGGGATTGCCGCCGTTAAGAGCAATGGTAGCATCAAAATCAGTTTTCAACCAGCGATCCACATAGTTGCCCAGTTCCAACGTTTCGATCTCGGTATTGACGCCGATCTCTTTGAGTTGGGCCTGTATACTCTGAGCTTCGGCCACCGCAGTGGGTGGCTCATCAGCCGCAGCCATAATCTTGAAGGTGATGTCACCAGGTTTGTAGCCAGCATCTGCCAGCAACTGCTTGGCCTTTTCGATATCTTTGTGATAGCAGAAGAGGTCATCCAGAGGGGCAGCATAAAAAGGTGAGGTGGCCGGGGCAGTAACCTTGCCCTCTCCCAGAGCTGCGGTGTCTACCACCTGCTGTCGATCGATGGCGCAGGAAAGAGCCTGGCGCACCCGCACGTCGGTGAAGGGTTCGCGGCCGCTGTTCAGCATCAGCACATGATAAGCCAGAGCGGGCGTGCGATCGACTACCAGGCCGCTATTCGGATTGGAGGCCACAATGGCGATGCGAGGATCGTTGATCAACGCCCAATCGATATCGCCCGAGCGCAGTCCGGCCAGGATGGAGGACTCATCAGGGATGATGCGAATTTCCATGCCATCGATATGAGGAACGCCTTCCCGCCAATAATCTTTGTTCGCATCCAGCAGCGTGACTTGATCCACGTCCCACTTTTTCAGCTTGAACGGGCCTGTGCCGATGACGACCTTGCCCGGGTCCTCATTCTCCACAGCACTCTTATCCAGAATGGCGGAGTTGGGGTTGGTCATGGCCGCCAGGATGGAGACATTGGGGCGAGAGAGATGAAAGACCACGGTGTTATCGTCGGGCGTATCGATGCTCTGGATATCGGTAAAGTAGGATCGGGCCGCTGAGCCGGTGTCCTCATTGAGGATGCGCTCGAAACTATATTTGACATCCTCGGAGGTCATGATATCCCCATTGTGGAATTTGACATTGGGATGTAGTTTCATGGTCAGAGTGGTGCCATCATCAGACCACGCCCAGGAATCGGCGAGATTGGGGACGACTTTCAATTCGCTGTTGAGGCCCAACAACGGCTCGTAGATCAGTTCCAAGAGACGGAACGAAGAGAAGGCCGTCTGCTTGTGAGGATCAAGCCCTTTTGCATCGGCGGCGCGTGCAACAATGAGCATTCCACCTTCCTTGGGTGCAGGCGTGGGTTCGGGCGTGGCAGTGACAACAACCGTTTGTTCTACGACCTTTTCAACTTGTTGCGTAACGACTACAGTTTTCTCAACAACCTTCTCGACTTCTTTTGTTACGACGACTGTTTTTTCGACAACTTGTGGCGTCGCTGTTGCTCCTCCGCAAGCGCTCAGAGCTAGAGCTACTGCCAGAATCACAAAAAGAACGGGGACATAGCGCTTCATGATAAAGCTCCTTATTTGGAAAGGGTCAGAAAAGTAGTTAACGAAGAGAGATAGCAGCAAATTTCTTCCAATAGATCACCTCCTTGCGTCGAGAATGAATGATGTCATTATTGCAACGAAAGATCAGGCGAGTGAGAGTTCAACATAGAAAATATAGCGATCACCTCGATAGATTGACCAGGTATATTCGAAAGGCTTATTTTTCTGATCATAAGTAATACGTCGATTACGAAGGACAGCTGCATTTGTTTCGATATGAAGCAACTTACACTCACCCTCATGACATTGTACCGCCTCCACCTGCTGCTCCGCTCGGGTAGGAATGATGCCATACTTTTCTGACAGGTAGTGATAGAGCGATTGATCTTCAAAATCTTCCTCAAGCAATTTCTCCATGCCAGTGAAATGAAGATAACTACTTTCGATAGCCATTGGCTCATGTTCTGCCATTCGTAATCGCTCCAAAAGTACGATCGGCTTCTCTTGCGAGATTCTCAATGCATGT
The DNA here is from genome assembly GCA_026992375.1 of Anaerolineae bacterium. GTDB lineage: Bacteria > Chloroflexota > Anaerolineae > J102 > J102 > M2005. The sequence goes on along the minus strand of JALXAF010000159.1, from coordinate 843 downwards.
GCCACAGGCGCCGGAGCTGCCACCATCATCTGCCTCAGAACCCTGGCCCCTGACTGGAGTGCACGACGTTGCATATCCTCTGTGAATCCAGTGAGCCTTGTTAACCGCTGTTCGATTTTCGGCTCAGCAACATAAGTGCCTCGCCCCTGCTCCCGTCGTAAAAGGCCATCTTCCCGTAACTCATTCAGGGCCTGACGCACCGTCATGCGACTGATTCCAAATTTCCCACTCAGTTCCCGTTCCGACGGAATCAAATCGCCTGGTTTCCATACCCCACTGGCTATTTCTCCCCGCAGCCACTCCTTGAGCTGATAATAGATGGGAATAGCAGTTGTCTTGTCAAGCATGATGCCACCGCAGCAGAGAGAGATGGTATTTATGGGCTAGAGGTCTAGACCACTTTTAAACATTATACAGCCACCAAAATGACATGTCAACTCCCATTACAACAATTTCAGATTTGAAATCATCCTTCAGAGATGGTTGAATGAATATGTTCGAAAAACACCCGCCCAACATGCCCTCATCCAGATTTTCTTGAGGCGGCGTCATTTCTGCTATCCGTATGATACAATATCTGTACCAAGGCCTGTCTCCCATAGGCCCCCATCTCGCCCAGCGGAGTGGCAATACCTCATGAATACAAACCAACATGAAATCACCCAACCAGGCCCGCTGCTGACGCCCGAGGGCCATCTGGCGCAGATCGGCTGGGCGCGGCAGCCCCTGCTGGATTGCAATCTGGAGGACGCCCGCTTTTATCCCGGGCCGCTGCGTCCGCTCCAGCGCTTTCGCGTCAAAAAATGGGATTATTACGGCGTCACCACACCCACCCTCTTCTTC